>VBAU01000317.1:0-884 GCA_005883855.1 Bacteroidota bacterium | reverse complement strand
TAAATACAACCTGGCTGTCGCCAATAACGGGCCCGCGTCATCGTGAAGGTCGGCGGCCAGTCTTTGCCTTTCTTCTTCCTGGAGCTTGATGGAAGCGGTCAGCATCATTTTTTGCTGCTCGATCTCCATTTCCTGGAGCCTTTGCTGATAGCGAATCACCTTGCGCTGGTGAAAAATGATGAAAAGAATGAGACCGATTACAAGCACCAACATCCCCAGCGTGCCCAGGAAGAGCACAAGGGAGACATCTGATCGGGGCGTGACTTGTAAAAAAAACATTTTCTTAAGGGTTTACCATATCTAGGTATGGAATTGTCGATGAATCTTTTTTATCGTTATCAGACTTTCTCGCGAAGAAGACAAATCCGATTACAAACAATATATTCTTAATAGTTTCAAAAATGTAAGTCAAGAACCAATACTCACTAGCCGTCTTATAGTTGTTATTTGCCAGAATGTAAAAAAAGAACGAGCTGGACAGGTAAAACAAGATACCCACGATAATCCAGAACCAGTAGTTGGTATAGATATACACCGCTTCCATCGTTTGGAATTGCTCATAAAACAAATAGAAAGTGTATACTAAAATGAGAATCGTTTCAATACCGATAGGCACAGAGTCAATACTATGAAAATGGCCTACGAAAAAATATAAAATCTCGAATAGAACAAATATTATTGACAAGTAGAGTATCAGTCGTTTGAAGGTCCTACTGCGAATGACCTGACCGATAACATAAGAAAAGCAGGAATATTCAACGGTCGTATAAAAAGTTGTATATATCTTTCTATAATGCTGGCTAAGAAAATCGTCAAAGAAGAGTAAGAGAAATATTATTAATGAGTAGGTGGAAATTATAATTGCTACCTTCTTAGATTTCAAT
>VBAU01000034.1 GCA_005883855.1 Bacteroidota bacterium | reverse complement strand
TATCACTTCGTTCATTTTGGTGCGATAATCATTGAATTCCTTTACCTGATTGGTCATATTAAAATTATTAGCTGACAAAGGTAATACCCCCGCTACCTCCTACCACTTGCCATTCAGCCAATCCATTTTGAATTAGTACATTCATCCCTAAATTTTTGATTATGCGAAGATCTTTATTCCCGGCTTTGATCATATTGACTTCATATTGTTATGCGCAAAACCCTAAGGAACCTGTTAGGGTTACAGATATGCTAAAAATAAAATCGATCACAGGCATCAACCTTTCTAAGGATGGCCATCATGCGGTATTTACGGTGACTTCAGTTGAACCCGATGGTGATTCTAAGTGGGATTATAAATACTTAAATCAAGTCTGGATGGTCAACACGGATGGCAGCTCATCGCCCCGTCAATTGACTACGAAAGAAGGCTCTTCCCAGGCAGCATGGAGCCCTGACGGAAAACAAATTGCTTTTGTTAGATTGGCCGACGGTAAGCCTCAAATTTTTTTGTTATCTCTTGAAGGAGGTGAAGCGACTCAACTGACAAAATTCAAATACGGAGCAGGCACGCCCAAATGGAGTCCCAATGGAAAGAAAATTCTGTTTTCTTCAAACATTCCATTGAAGGACCTTTTAAAGGACTCCGTACTAAATCCAAACCATGCGGTTCCTTCCTGGTCTTACGAACAACCGGGGTTTGAAAAAAACGAGCAACTTACGACCCCCCGGGCAATTGCTAACCCGGATGGATCTATGGACGAGATCAGGGCTTATCTTGAAAATGATGTGATTGATAAAAAGGCAAAGGTGGTGGACAAACTAAATTTCCAGGATGAAACGGATGTGAATGCTGAGATGAGCTTCAATCATTTTTTTATTACCAGCGCTGACGGAACAGGAAAAACGATGGAATTAACGAAAGGTTTTTATAGATTTAATTTTGCCGATTTCACGCCAGATGGTAAACAAATCATTTTATCCGGCGACATCGACTCCCTCCAACACCCCGATCGTTCGCTTGAGAGTGAGATCTTTCTTGTGAATGCGGATGGCAGTGATCTAAAGAAAATACTCGGCGAGGAAGGCAAAAACTTTAACTCACCACAGGTTTCTCCTTCGGGAAAATGGTTATCCTTTCAATATGGCAACACTTCGTTTGTGAGTATCTCAACACTTTCCATAATGCCCTTACATGGTTCTGCGAACGATAAGGTCGACATCCCTTTTGATCGAGCGAAAGGTAATTTTGTCTGGAGTAATGATGAGAAATACCTGTACTTCTCAGCGCAAAGCAACGGAGGGCAGCCCATCTACCGGGTTGACATGTCAACCAGGAAAGTGGAACAACTTTCAGATTACAATAGCGGTATTGTGAGTTTTGATGTTCTTGGCAGTAATCTTGTATTTGTAAAAACGGAAGTAGCAGATCCATTTGATGTGTATTTAGCCGATGCGAACGCTAAACATGAAAAGCGGATCAGCGATTTCAATCACAGTTGGGCGCAAACGAAAAATCTTTCATTTCCTGAAAAGAGAAACTTCACCAATAGCAAAGGGATGACCGTTGAATATTGGATCATGAAACCCATAAATTTTGAACAGGGCAAAAAATATCCTTTGTTGCTGGAAATACATGGAGGACCTTCTGCCATGTGGGGACCAGGAGAAACAAGTATGTGGCACGAGTACCAGTTTTTCTGCAGCAAAGGTTATGGCGTAGTGTATTGCAATCCTCGTGGAAGCAGTGGCTACGGCCTGGATTTTTTAAGGGCCAATATCAATGATTGGGGCTCAGGCCCAACCAGTGATGTGTTGTCCGATGGATGGGCAGATACGTCAAAACTAATCGTCACCGGTGGTTCATATGCAGGATATCTCGTAGCATGGATCATTGCACACGATCATCGGTTCAAGGCTGCCTGCTCCCAGCGCGGCGTGTATGACCTTGCCACGTTCTTCGGAGAAGGGAACGCATGGCGACTTGTACCGAATTACTTCGGAGGTTATCCATGGGAACCTGCTACGAAAGAAATTCTTGAAAGAGAGTCTCCCATAACTTACGTGCAAAACATTACAACGCCTTACATAATCTTTCATGGCGAGAATGATCGTCGGACCGGAACTACCCAGGGTGAAATGCTCTACCGCAGCCTAAAAGTCCTGGGCAGACCCGTAGAATATGTGCGGCACCCTGGAGCCACTCATGAGATCACAAGAAGTGGCAACAATCGACAGCGCATTGATCAAATGCTAAGAACTTACGAGTTCTTCGAAAGATGGATCAAGTGGAAATCTTTCTAATTTACATTTAAAAGCTAGCAGATGAAATCCAACAGAAAAATTGTAGTTATCGCGACCCTTAGCTTATTTGTGGTGATCGGTATAGCCGCAAGCAGGCCGCCCGAGGAAAAATTTAAAAATCTAAAAGTGCTTCCCAGGAGCATTTCAGAGCAAACCATTGAAAAAGTCATGGAGGAGTTTTCGAAATCGCTCGGTGTGGATTGCAAGTTTTGCCATGTGCAAATTGATTCCACGAATTGGGATATGGCAAGCGATCAAAAACCGGAGAAAAGTGTGGCCCGTAAGATGATCAAGATGAGCAATAAGATCAACAAAGACTTTTTTAAGGCCAAAACAAAATACGGAGAGGAAAATGCCGTACTCGAGATACGCTGCATGACCTGCCACCGTGGAGAACCACATCCGGAAATACAACAAGTACCCGAGGAGAAAAGTAATCAATGAATTCAAAAATGCCTCTCGGAGAGCGAAGCTTTTTTTATCAGATGTGCGGCAGGAAACCATTAAGAAATTAAGGAAGTTAAGTCTAAATTGCTCTTAACTTCTTAAGGGTTCACCGATTGTTTCAACGATTTGTTTCTACATCGTCCTGAAAACTAAGTGCCACTCCTGCGACCACCTCTTAAAATAGCCACGAGTAAGAGTATAAAAATGGCCGCTCCAATTACCCAAACCCAGGGTTGTCCCCAAAAATTATTTTTATTGCTATTGACGTTCACGTCAATTTCCTTTTTATCCTGGGCAAATGTTATCGTTGCAAGTAGGGCACTTGCCACAATTAAGAACAGCTTTTGAGCATACAAGCGTGCGCCAGGTAGGTATCCTTTCATAAAATGTATTTTTAGCATGAAATAAAAAAACCATGCCACCTAATATAAGTCTGAATTCTAAACGGTTAGTGATCACCCGTTCGCAAAAACGGTAGAAGTTTTTCAACAAATGGCGTAACAATTGATGTGGACTAAGTTTCTTTTGCAATAAATTACATTATCAATTTGCGTTTTCATGGATTCCGAATTATATGACTTTGGAATGATCGGCCTTGGAACGATGGGATGTAATCTCCTGTTGAACATGGCCGATAATCATTTTGCGGTTGTAGGCTTCGACATTAATCGTGCAAAAGCAGAAGAGTTTGAAGCATCAGCCAATCCACACACGATTGTAAAAGGCGTGTTTGAATTATCGTCAATGATTCAACAGCTGAAAAAGCCGCGTAAAATCATGATGCTGGTACCTGCAGGTAAACCAGTTGACGATGTCATCAATAATCTGCTACCTCTCGTAGAAAAAGAAGACATTATCATTGACGGAGGTAATTCCCATTTCACCGACACACTTAATCGAATACATTTCTTGCTGGAGAAGGGCATCCATTTCATGGGTATCGGAATTTCTGGCGGAGAAATGGGAGCCAGAACCGGTCCCAGCATAATGCCTGGCGGCGATAAAGTAGCATGGCAACAGGTAAAACCCATCCTGGAAGCCGTTTCGGCAAAAGTGAATGGCGAGCCTTGTGTGGCTTACATGGGAAAAGGGGCAGCGGGTCATTATGTGAAGATGGTTCATAATGGAATCGAGTATGCGATCATGCAATTGATCAGTGAAGTGTACGACATGCTAAGAAGAGGAGCGGCGTTGAACGTCGATGATCTCCATGAGGTTTTCAAATCGTGGAATAAAGGCGAAATGCAATCCTTTTTGCTTGAGATCACTGCCGACATACTTGCGCACAAAGATGTGGATACAGGGAGACCAATGGTAGATGTTATACTTGACAAGGCCGGTTCCAAAGGAACGGGAAAATGGACATCGCAAAACGCAATGGATCTTGCACTGCCAATCCCGACAATTGATGCCGCTGTATCGGCGCGTGATATTTCTGTTTACAAGGATCAACGCAACGCTGCAGCGGAGTTGTATGGCACCGCGAACGAGAAGTTTATAAAGGATAAGCAGAAATTCATTGAGCAGGTGCATGATGCCTTGTATTTTGCCACTATTATTTGTTATGCGCAAGGCTTTGCCCTGTTGCATAAGGCATCTTTCGAACTAGACATGGAAGTTCCGCTTCCTGATGTCATCAAAATATGGAGGGGCGGCTGCATCATCCGCTCGGCGCTGTTGGATGATTTCTATTCGGTGTACAAAAAAAATCCTGACTTACCGAATATGTTATTGAACAAGAAGATTGCAAGATTGCTAAAGGGCAAAGAAAAAAAATTGAGAACGGTTATCCGGCAGGTAACGCCATTAAAAATCCCGGTTGCCGGGTTTGCCTCAGCCCTGGCATATTTCGACGCGTATTGCAGTAGTCAGTTGCCAACAAACCTGATACAAGCACAGCGCGATTTTTTTGGTGCACATATGTATCAGCGAGTTGACAGAGAGGGCACGTTTCATAATGAATGGCAACCTTTACCCGAGCACAAAAAAGAAGAAGTGGAACATAGACCGTGATGATAAGTAATGAATAATGAGTAAAGTCGCTGGTAACCGATTACTCTACTCATCAAGTCATCACGTCATCACTCATTACTGATTACTCATTACTCATACAACCAAAAAATGAAAGCCCAAAAGAAAGTCCCGCCCGTAATCATGATCATTTTTGGAGGCAGTGGAGACCTGACAAGTCGTAAGCTCGTACCGGCGCTTTTTAATCTTTTTATTGATGGCTATTTGACGGAGGATTTCGCAGTTGCCGGTATTGGACGCACTGAATATGGCGGTGATGAAAAGTATCGTGAGCATTTGCTGGAGGGCGTAAAGCAATTCTCACGTCGGAAGGACCATGATGAGGAATGGAAAAAATTTTCTCAAAAGGTTTTCTATCTGTGCGTGGATGTAAAAGATGATTCGGCTTTCCAGGAAATTGGAAAATGGCTTAACGAAAGAAGTAAAGAATGGAACGCGCAGCCCATTATCATTTATTACATGGCAGTGGCTCCGCAGCTGGCTCCGGATATTGCTAAAAAACTATTTAATCAAAAACTATGCGTCGATCCGGGCCATACAAGGATCGTCTTCGAAAAGCCTTTTGGACATGACCTTGAAAGCGCAAATGAATTGAATCAGCTATTAGGCGGCATGTTTAAAGAGGACCAGATCTATCGTATCGATCATTATCTCGGCAAGGAGACCGTGCAAAATATTCTGGCGCTTCGTTTTGCAAATGCGTTGTTTGAGCCGATCTGGAACAGTAATTATATCGACCATGTGCAAGTCACCGCGGCAGAGACTGTCGGTGTTGAAGATCGGGGCGGCTATTACGAACAAGCTGGCGCATTAAGAGATATGGTTCAGAATCACATTTTGCAATTGCTGTGCATGATCGCGATGGAAGCGCCTGTTTCATTTGACGCCAATGAAATTCGAAATAAGAAAGTGGATGTTCTCAATGCAATCAGAAAATTCAATCCTGAAGATGTGCATGCGCATGCGGTGCGCGGCCAATATTCGGGCGGCTGGATGAAAGGGGACAAAGTGCAGGGATATCGCCAGGAAAAAAACGTTGACAAAAATTCCCCCGAAGAAACGTTCGCCGCAGTAAAATTTTTTATCGACAACTGGCGCTGGCAAAATGTTCCCTTCTATGTCCGCACGGGAAAATACCTGCATGAAAAAACGACGCTCATCACCATTCAATTCAGGCCAGCCCCGCATTACGCTTTTCCTGAAGAGTCGGCCGACACCTGGCGGCCCAATCGGCTGACCATTAGCATTCAGCCCGACATGGATATTCGAATTCGATTTCAGTCCAAGCGGCCGGGGCCCAGCATGATATTAAGCCCGGTGGATATGGTGTTTAGTTATGCTGAGGCATATCACGAAGAAGAGCCAGAAGCTTATGAAACATTGCTTGAAGATGTGATGGAAGGCGACCCCACCTTGTTTATGCGAGCTGACCAGGTGGAGGCCGCATGGCGTGTGATCACACCTATCATGGATGGATGGCAACGCCGCAAGCCTGTTGATTTTCCTAACTATGCCCCTGGTGGTTGGGGTCCCGAAGATGCAGAAGCTCTCGTAGCAAAAGATGGACATCACTGGGTAACGCTGCCAACGAAAAACGGGTGAGGAATCTTTATGTTACCTGCTGTTGTAGCTCTATTTGGCTTTTGTTGCGTCGCACTCTTGTACGCCTTATTTCACGCGCGGCAAAATCGCTCTGTCATCCAAAGGCATTTTTTGAAGTAACCTACTGCAAATGCAATTAATCACTACAAAAAATATTGACGAACTGAACTGGCAGGTTGCCGAGTGGATGACCGGTTACATCAACGAAGTTTTGAAAGAACAAGAGCGATTCACAATCGTATTATCCGGTGGTAGTACTCCAAAAAAACTTTACCGGTTACTGGCCTCAGACGAATTCAAAGAAAAAATCGACTGGGAAAAGCTGCATATATTTTGGGGCGATGAGCGATACGTTCCAATTACCGACGATCGTAACAATGCAAAAATGGCGTTCGACACTTTATTGCGCCATGTCCCCGTTCCCAAGTTGCAAATCCATGTTATGCGTACAGACATCGGTCCTGAGGAATCGGCGAGTGAGTATGAGAAACTTTTGGAGAAGTATTTTCCGGAAGCTGCGAGCTTTGAGCTTCGAGCTTCGAGCAAACAATCGTCTCACGACTCACGTCCCGATAGCCATCGGGACACGACTCACGATTCAAATCACGGCTCGCAGCTCACTGCTCGCAGCTTCGACCTCGTCCTCCTCGGTCTCGGCGACAACGCACACACTCTTTCTTTATTTCCTGGTGAAGAAATCATTCACGAGAAGAACCGTTGGGTGAAATCTGTCTTTGTAAAAGAAGTCAACATGCAACGCATAACGCTGACTGCTCCAGTTGTAAATCTTTCTAAACGCATTGCGTTTTTAGTTAGCGGGCAAGACAAAGCCGATGCGGTCTCTCATGTGCTTTTGAATGAATACACTCCTGATCTGTACCCTGCACAGGTAATCAAACCGAAAAACGGAGACTTGTTCTGGTTTTTGGATGAGGCTGCAGCAATGAGGCTGAAAAAATAATTCGAGCCTCAACAAAGTTGGCGTATCGAGGGAAGCGAGACTTTGCTGATCGATCATTGAAACATAAAAGCCAGAGGGGCTTTTAGATGAGTAAGCTCTGATGAAATCGGAGGAAAGCGATACTGCGGGGATTCAACCCGGAAAGGGTTGAATGTGATTTCTAGGCACATTCAACCCCTTTGGGGTTGTTCAATGGCATGGCTAGGTTTCCCTGACTTCCACTCAGGGTTATTGATATTAAAGTCCTTCTGACTTTAAGAGCCAACGTTGGCACTACTTCAAACTCTTGATCCAGTCCTCAACCCCAAAATAAATTTTCTGCGCTACCTGTCTATGGAATTTTGGATTCAAGATTTTTTTCTCATCGTCCTTGTTGCTCAAGAACCCAATTTCTATCAGGGAGTTCGGATATTCAGTTGGCCCGCTCGATGCGAAATTGAACGCTCCCACATTTCCCCATTCTTTCAATTTCAATTCCTGCATTCTTTTTAAGATCGCCTGGGACAACGGACGGAAGCCAATGTAGCGGTAGTAAGTGCTGACTCCCTTAACCGTATCCTTGTCCGAGGAATTTAAATGAATACTGATCAAAATATCCGGGTCTTGTTCTCGGAGCATCAATGTGCGATCGATCATGGTTAAGTCTGTATCATTGTTTCTCGTCATGAATGTTTTTACTTTTTTAGCGTCAAAATATTTCTTGACCTCCTTCGCTATTTTTAGTGTGTACTCCTTTTCAAGGATAGCGGAGCTTACACCCGTGGCGCCGGTGTTACTTCCTCCATGACCCGCATCAATAGCGACGAATAAATTCTGCATTGTGAGCTTTTCCGGCTGCCGCTTTACACGAATCACAAGTTTCTTGTCGTCATAGTAAATGAAATAACCCCAGTGCTGTTGATGTTTCAATTCAATGATGATGCGAAACACGTCATCCGCGATTTGCTCATAATACGCATTCTTAACTTCTTTTACTGTAGAAAGCTGTGTGATCCAGTTTGTATTACTTGTTACTCCGAAAACATCGATGACAATTCGTGAGGGATTAATTTGCTGAAAACTCCGATAAGGCAATCGATCATCCAACGCCGCGGTAACGTAATCATATTTGTCATCACCGAATACTTTCCAACTGCTGGTTAAATAATAAGGTTGAATATGGATGGTATCGTCCCTTTGAAAACTTGTTTTGGCCAGCCATCCGTAGTGGTAGTTTGACAAACGAACTTTGTAATCATCCTTCACGCTGTCTACAACTTTGATGACAATGTTAGTATCGAGGAAAGTCATTGTAGCCCCACCCAATCTGTCATCACCCAAGCCATATTCAAGAAAGGACAACGGGCCAATTGTTTTACCAACCAGGGGTTTCTGAGCAGTAACAGTTAGCGTTAGCAGCATAAAAAAAAAGGCAGAAACCTTCATAAACGAAAGATAACATAAAAACACTTGAGCCGCCAAACCGTATAATTACCAGCTTAATTTGAGCTTTTACTGAATTTATTTAGAAAAACGTTTGCGTGAACACTAGGCGAATTTTTGCGAGCGTTATTGCCGTACCCAGGCGAGCCTGGTGGTTCCTTATCCTAAGTAAAAACCTATGAGCTTAAACTCAACATTGGGAATAATATCGTCGATTGTTCTATTTATTCCGGCAATTCTCATCCTTGTATTTAGACTGATCACAAATAGAAGTTTTTTGGCACTTTCCACATATTACCTGTTTGGTGGTATCTATAATCTCATCTTTCAAAACGTTTTGATCGCACCGTCGTGGTTTGCGCGTTCTTTGGGAATAGCTGTGAACTTATTGGATGCTCCGTTAATGTTGATGTTCCTTACTTTTTTTAGTACCTCACCAGCTATGAAAAAACGGATCACCTGGGGCATCTGCATCTTTTTTGCATTTGAGGCAATTGTTCTGCTGCTCGATGGATTTAGCGTGAACGCAGTGCGGGTAATTTTAGGTCCGGACATTGTAATCATTATCGCGTTGAGCTTTTTATTCTTCCAACGAAATGTTCGCTTAGCAATTACTAATTCAAAAAGCCTGGGCAAGGCCTTCATGACGTCGTCGGTTTTGTTGTTCTACACCATTTTCACTGTTGTGTATGTCTTTTATTGGCTGATCAAAAATCTGCAGTACAGGAAAGACGCGGAGTTGGTTTATTATCTCGTCAGCATTTTGTCAGCGCTGTTAATGTCCGCAGGTATTATCATCGAGAATAAAAGAATAAAGAAACTCGATGAATTGAAAAATACACGTAAGGAGTTAGCCACCATCTATGGAAAAACGGCTGGCTTGAATAAAGACAGCCGCTTTGTTAAAACGGGTTACTAAAAACAGTACCTATTTTCACTGATCATTCGATCAGCAATTCTCCTTCGCGCTTCTTTTGTATTGAACGGCTCCGCTTTTGTAAAACGCCTTAACCCCATCAGTATCATTCTCTGCTCATCGCCATCCGCAAATGAGTTTACAGCGTCCTTTCCGCATTTGTTTACGCGGTCGGCCACATCAAACAGGTATGTTCTCATTATGTCGATGTAATGCTGGCTGTTGGATTCACCCAACTTATCGGAAATTTTCATTACCCTTAGTAAAACGCTCTCCGCATTGAACACTTCAATGGCCATGTCAGCGATGTTCATCAGCACCTCCTGTTCCGATTGAATCTTCATCATTAATTTTTGAACGGCTGCGCCTGCTGTCATTAGTATCGCCTTTTTTAAATTAGAAACCAGCTTTTTTTCTTTTGAGAAAGGAACCTCGTCTTCAGATCCGAAGTCCGGGATGCTCATTAATTCCTTCTGCACTTCCATGGCAGGACCCATCAGGTTTAACCTTCCCTGCATCGCTCTTTTAAGTGTCATATCCAAAATGAGGAGTCGATTAATCTCATTCGTTCCCTCGTAAATGCGATTGATACGGCTGTCACGATAGGCTCTTGAAATTTCATATTCGGCGCTGAACCCATTGCCGCCATGAATTTGAACTCCTTCATCAACCACAAAATCCAAAGTTTCGCTGCCATATACCTTCAACGCTGCGCACTCAATAGCGTATTCCTCAGCAGCTCCGAGCAGCGCTTCGCTGAACGGCTTGCCGGCATCCAGCAATTCCTGTTCTTTTTGGTCTATCCAATGACCAGTGCGGTACAACGCACTCTCAGCCGTAAAAACTCTGATTGCCATTTCGGCAAGCTTGTGTTTGATAGCTCCAAAGTTTGCAATGGGTTGTTTGAATTGTTCCCTGGTCACGGCGTATTGCACCGAAGTTGTGATCGCTCTTCTTGCGCCGCCCACAGCTGCCGCACATAATTTCAAACGGCCGATGTTGAGTATGTTAAAAGCTATCCGGTGTCCTTTGCCGATCTCACCCAGCACATTTTCAACCGGCACCTTGCAATCCTGGAAATACAATTGAACGGTGGAAGATCCCTTGATCCCCATCTTATGCTCTTCCGGTCCCTGTGTAAAACCTTCGGTTCCTCTCTCGATAATAAAACCCGTGAATTTGTCGCCGTCTACTTTAGCAAATACCGTGTACACATCTGCAAAACCACCATTGGTGATCCAGCATTTTTGCCCGTTGAGCAAATAATATTTTCCATCCGCACTTAGTTTCGCGTTTGTCTTTGCGCCTAAGGCATCGCTGCCGCTGTTGGGCTCTGTTAAACCGTAAGCGCCGACCCATTCACCACTGATAAGTTTTGGAATATATTTTTGTTTTTGTTCCGGTGTTCCAAAATACAGGATGGGTAATGTGCCAATACCTGTGTGCGCCGCGATAGCAACCGAAAAAGAATGCCCGGCACCCAAGTACTCATTTACGATTGTTGAAGTGACAAAATCTTTCCCCAGTCCTCCATACTCTTCAGGGAAAGACACAGCAAGCAATCCTTGTTCTCCAGCCTTTTGTACCAATGATCTCATGAGACCCGGTTCAAGAGCGTCAATACGGTCCAGGATCGGGACCACTTCTGTATCCAGGAATTGGTTACACATGTCCCGGATCATTGTTTGTTCCTCAGAAAAATTTTCAGGAATAAAGGTGTCAAATGGCGAAGATTCCTTAACCAACCATTCACCGCCTTTGAGTACGGTTTTACTTTTTGTTTCGGTGCTCATATTGATAAGTTTAAGGTTGTGAATTGTCAATCGTCAATTGTCAATAGTGAATGGTGAATGAGGGCTGTTCCTGTTTGCGGATTCACCATTCACTATTCACTGTTTCAGATTATCATACACGATCTGCAAAACCTGTTTACATATATCGATCTGTTCCGTTGGCACGCCCCTTAATGCTTCGTTCAACGTCTCCTCCGCCATAGTCATAGTTTGTTCTTCTAATCTCTGTCCTTGCTTGGTGAGATAAATCAAATTAATCCTTCTGTCATTGTCAGAGGCCACGCGCTTGACCAGGTTCAGTTTTTCGAGGTTATCAACTAGTCTTGTTATACTTGGCTTGTCACGAAATGTGGCGTTGCATAGCTCCTGCTGGCTCAAACCCTCTTTCTTCCATAAATGATATAGCACGCTCCATTGTTCGATGGTGAGATTTATGCCACGTCCGTTGATCTTCTTTTGCAACCGTCTCGCAATGGCAGTGGAAGCTTTACCCGTGATAAAACTATATAACTCGCCTTTTTTAAATTGGTTGTTTGGCATATAGTTGTTTATACAACTATTCAAAGATAATTATTATCCGGAGGGGTTCAAACATTTTGGCTAAAAAATTTGCGAATTATCCGGTTTAGCTACGGATCCAGCAGGAAGAATTCGAACTTTTTGTTACAAGAGTTAGGACAGCTTGCCACAGATGGCACGGATGAGCACAGATAATCTCTGGGGTTGGAGAAATTTGTCTGTGAAAATCTCCGTCATCTCTGGCGACCAATAAGTCAAGAAATACGGGCTCGTTTATATCAGAGTTTTACAATGCGTAGTTTTGTTTTTAATGGTCATTGCTTACATAGCTATATTCCTGTTTTTATGTTATAGCGCCCTGATTATTTTCTACTGGCTGGCCTGGAGATCCACCCAGGAATTCTTTTCACGGCCAAATAAGTTGACGACCTCTGTCTCAGTGATCGTTCCCGCAAGAAATGAAGAAAAAAATATTGCGGGCCTTTTGCAAGCGTTACAACAACAAACCTATCGAAGGGATTTGGTACAGGTAATTGTGGTCAATGATCAATCAACAGATAATACAGCGATGATTGCGAAAGGTTTCCCCGGCACCACTGTGGTTGATCTGAATGATGAATCTTCCAGCGCCCACAAAAAAAGAGCAATTGAGCGGGCAATTAATATGGCGACGGGCGATTTGATCCTAACGACTGATGCAGATTGCGTGCCGCCACGAAACTGGATTCAGACCGTCGTATCATTTCACGAAGAAAATAGGTCCAGGTTTATTGCAGCTCCGGTTGTTTTTCAAAATAATTCGTCGACACTTCACGTCTTCCAGACTCTGGACTTCCTGGTTTTGCAGGGGATTACCGGCGCTTCGGTCACGAAGAAAGTACATTCAATGTGCAACGGCGCAAATCTTGCTTATGATAAAAATGCTTTTATTAAAGTAAACGGTTTTGATGGTATTGACGACATCGCCTCGGGGGACGATATGTTGCTGATGCACAAGATCTGGACCCAATTCCCCGGCCAGGTACACTATCTTAAATCAAGAGAAGCTATCGTAGTCACTCAACCGATGGCAACATGGAAAGATTTTTTTGATCAGCGAATTCGTTGGGCTAGCAAAGCAACGTTCTACGATGATAAAAGAATTTTTTCGGCGTTACTGCTGGTTTATCTTTTTAATCTTTCATTTTTGGCGTTGCTGCTTGCTGGTTTCTGGTTGCCGTTTTTATGGATCTATCTTATAATATTGTTACTGGTTAAAACTATCGTGGAGCTTCCCTTTGTCTATTCAGTAGCAAAATTTTTCAACAAGCAATCTCTCCTGAAATATTTTTTATTCTTTCAGCCGCTGCATATTGCCTACACTATTTTGATTGGATGGGTGGGGCAATTTGGCAAATATGAATGGAAAGGACGCAGGGTGAAATAGGCAATAAGCAATTAC
Source organism: Bacteroidota bacterium (assembly GCA_005883855.1). Classification (GTDB taxonomy): domain Bacteria; phylum Bacteroidota; class Bacteroidia; order Chitinophagales; family Chitinophagaceae; genus VBAU01. Next base: position 776 of record VBAU01000034.1, on the reverse strand, counting down.
CTTAGTAGATTGTATATGCATTTGAGATTTGAGATTTGAGATTTGAGATTTGAGATTTTTGAAAACATCTTCCCTCATGACGCAACTTTCCTATTCTTTTCAGCGAGCTGCATGGCAACGACTAAAGAAGAATAAGGGAGCGATGTTTGGCCTGGTTGTGATTTCGTTTTCAGTTTTAGTTGCCCTCTTTGCATATTTCATTTCTCCTGACCCATCTCCTTACGCAAACCGTATCATTCTTGAAATAGGGCGGCAAAAACCGGGTCACGAACAAACATTTCTTAAAGTAAAAAAAGAAAAAGAAGTTTCAAATCCCGGGCTTGTCAGTTGGCTCATATCAGGGAAAGAAGACAAATATTATTACGTCCCAATTGTGGGTCATGAAACAAAAAAGGATAGCATCATCATCCAGAAATTTATTGATGAAAGTGTAACCGAACGACAAGCGTTTCCCCTTTCTCGTCTTGACCTTCAACAACCGATTATTAACAAGAAATTCTGGTTGGGCACAGATACCTATGGTAGAGATATTATGAGTCGATTGATCGTTGGAGTGAGAGTGAGTTTGAGTGTAGGATTGATCACCGTAATTATTTCACTCACCATTGGACTATTGCTCGGTTCTATCGCAGGTTACTTCCGCGGAAGATCCGATAATATCATTATGTGGTTCATGAATGTGATCTGGAGCATTCCGACACTGTTGTTAGTGTTTGCCATCACTCTCGTGCTTGGCAAAGGTTTTTGGCAGGTCTTTATTGCCGTTGGACTCACGA
>VBAU01000316.1 GCA_005883855.1 Bacteroidota bacterium | reverse complement strand
TTGTACTTCCATCATTTTGCACAAATTGAAACGAGTTCGTTGATCGGTCTGTCAACCTCCATGAATTATTCAGCTCAGTAATGTTTGGATCGCTGGTATCGAATCGCAGAGTAATTAGTTCGTTGTTTGACGCATCAATGCCCTTGCTCCATGTGCCCGGAATATTTACTCCATCCTTTACGTACACTATGGCGCCTGTGCTGCTGAATAATATTTTAGAACTAACAAAACTATTGGTCATGTCCTGGTTGTGGTAATAATAAGCAACGGCCCAGCTATTTCGAATCAGTACATCTTCAGTAGTGGGAGTAAAACCTGTGGTGTCGGGAGTGCAGCGAACGAATACCAAGCTGACGAATAATACAAAAGCAGTCAAAAAGACTCTTGAGTTTTTCATAAAAAATGGATTTTGGTATACCAAATTATCTATTCCCTTTTTAAAAGGAAATAAACCTGGTTCATTTATAACGTATTAAGCCCGCTTTTAGTACTTACTACCTTGATGATGGGGATTTTTTCTTAGTGTTTAATGCAAATCTGGAAAATCAATCGACTGGAGTTCTATTGGATAGAAAGTTTTGGATGGCGAGCTTCAGTTTGCCTTCTGCCGCGGAAGTTTGAACCTCATAATTGAACTCTTTTGCTTCTACCAAAATTCCAGGCAGGGAAAAGTTCTTTTGAGCAGCGGTAAATGCTATGTGCTTTCGATGTAAATATGCCGCAAGATATTCCTGCTCTGTTTGCCCCGGCGTAGGAATCAATATTGCTCTTTTTTGCAACGCTACAAGATCCATAACCGTGCTATAACCACAGCGACTAATTACCCATTCAGCTCTCTCTATTTCTTGCCTTAGTTCATGAGCAGAAAGATGGTTATAAACCTTTATCATTCCTGTGGATGGAATGGTAGATAATGAGGAGGGCAATCCCCTGATGATGGTCGCGGTGCCGGGATAGTGACTTACATCATTAATGATTTTATCTTCCAACAATGCACGTTGGGGCTCGGGGCCGGATAATATGAATAAGAGGTGACCGTGTTTAACCTGTGAGGATCCGGGCGACAGCAGCGTCTGAAATCGGGACAGCAACCCAACGTACGTAAGCGGAATGGTTGGTACTTCGGAAGGATGTGAGAGTTCACCGGCGAGGTTGTTTTGTCCATCACCATCGGGGATCCAACATTCAGTAAAACGATTAATGTAGTGATAGTTCCAACTACGCAAAATGTTCTCACTCCACCTTCCCAGCTTGCTTTTTATCTGCAATTGATGGGTAATAAAAACCGTAGGAATTTTTTCATGATATAGGCCAAAGCGGTTATCGGAGATCACGGCGTCAATATGATGAGCAACTAATGCTTCCTTTAGCCAACTATGCTCGTGGCGGATTCGAAATATGATTTTTGGTATCTGCGAAATCAATTTCATCGCAAGATTTTTTTTTGAATATTGTATTCCGTAGGCCCTGAGCGGCAAAAATGGTAGGTCTGGGAACTCTGCCCGCAGCAGCCGTTCCTGTTGATGGTCGCCTGCAGCAAGTACTTCGCAATTTTGGGCAAGAAATTCTTTTATAATGGGAATACAGCGGGTAGTATGACCCAAACCCCAATCGAGAGGGGCTATGAGAATGCGGAATTTACGCAGCAAATTTTCGCCGGACGGCTGAGTCATACTATTTTGAATTTTTTGACGGCCGAGATACTAATTTGTTTGTAAAATAGTTTTAATTTAGAAATCCATTTTATGAAGCAAAACAACAAAATATTAGTGCTGTTGCTATTATTGGGAACAATAGTTGCTTTTAGCTGTAATAAGAACTATTATTCCGGTACCGGTAAAGGCAGCAACTGTGGCTGTCCCAGCCATAAGGGAATGACGGGGTATTAAATTAGCTATTGAAATGAAAACCTCTCCGGATCGTGATTTGTTGGTGTTGATCAAAAACGAGTTCATGACTCAACAGGCAATTGAACACGAAGTGGAGCAGTTAAACAATATCCTTCGCCAAACAGAGCTTCCCCATCAATTTTGTAAATCCCACGAGCTGGTTCAACGCAATAGGATAACACAAAAAACTCGCCGGGTACTTGCCGCATTTCGCTCACCATTATTAAAACCTTTCTGGTTTTTTATTAGTAGGAATTAAGTTACGCTTGTTGAACCTTTGCAGGACTTATTGCTATCATTATCCGCTTAGCCTCTCTCCGAATGTCAATCGGGCTGACTTCTCTACCTTTGCTCTCCTAAAATTTCCCGAATCAATGAAACTAATTTCTTACCTGGAAGAAGAACGCGACAGACTTGGTGTTCTAATTAATGACCTGGTGTATGATATGGAGGTCCTCCACCCGGATCTCCCTACAAGCATGAGCATGTTTTTGAATTATTGGGAAGATATGTTTCCGGTGGCGCAGGCCGGGGAGATGATGCTTCGGGAGGGATCGCGAACGAGCAGCAAAGGAATGCCGATCAGCAATGTGCAATTGTTGGCGCCCGTCCCGCTTCCTACGTCGTGCCGCGATGGATACGCATTTCGTCAACATGTAGCGGCGGCGCGGCGAAACCGGGGGGTACAAATGATCCCGGAGTTTGATCAATTCCCCGTATTTTATTTTACAAACCCGCACAGTGTCCAGGGCCCCGGTGAGGTGAATTGCATGCCTGATCACCTGGAAAAACTGGATTTTGAATTGGAAGCGGCTATCGTGATTTGCAAACACGGACGAAATATTTCCGCCGAGGAAGCTGATGAATACATCGGTGGTCTGATGATCATGAACGACCTGAGCGCGAGACGACTTCAAACGGAAGAAATGCTTCTCAACCTGGGGCCCGCCAAAGGCAAGGATTTTGCCACCACCATTGGCCCCTGGCTGGTAACGCTCGATGACCTTGAACAGTTTGTTGTTCCGCCTAAGGAAGGCCACGTGGGAAAGAGATGGAATCTGTCAATGCGGTGTTATGTGAACGATAGGCAGGTGAGCGAGGGAAACCTGGCCGATATGGATTGGACATTTGCAGAGATCATTGAAAGAGCTTCCTATGGAGTGAATCTATTTCCTGGTGATGTAATTGGCAGCGGAACTGTTGGAACGGGTTGTTTCCTGGAGTTAAATGGGACCGGGAAACTCGTGGATCCCAATTATCCTGAACAGTGGTTACTTGCTGGGGATGTTGTTGAATTAGAGGTTGAACATTTGGGAAAACTGTCCAATACAATCGTTGCTGAAGAAACGGATTGGAGCTTGTTTAAGAAAAAGAAAATATAGCCACACAGCTAAAAAAGAGGGTCGCCTGGCTATACTTTCTGAATTTACTTTAGTTGCAACACATGAGAAAATCCACCAAATACAAACCAGAGCGACCACATAGTTAACTCGTACACTTATATCACAACCTTATTGATTCTTTTGGCAGTTGCACTCCCCGCATTCCTTACTTTTCCAAGAAAAGATTCTTTCACTTTAAGCTCTTTGGCCGCATTCACTTCAGCGGAGCCGACACCGTCATTATCAATATCCATCGTTTGGACAACAAACTCCGATGCCTTAATCGAGCCAACGCTGTTGCTTTTGATAACAGCATTGTCTGCTTTTCCCTTCAGTTTCAAACTGCCCACACTTTTATTTTTGATGTCGAGTTTGTTAGCGTTTAAGGCAAGATCAACTGAACCGACGCTACTGTTATCGAGGGAGAGACTGCTAAAACTCAAGTTACCTTCCGAGGACAAGTTTCCCACCATTTTCAACTCCATACTCTTTAGATTTTTGAAAGTGATGTATACGGTCAATTTCTCCTCACTGTTGAA
>VBAU01000033.1 GCA_005883855.1 Bacteroidota bacterium | reverse complement strand
ATCTTCAGGTTCTTTAAAGCAGAGATAGCATCGGTGAATACAAAGGACGCGTCTACTTCAGGATACAGAAAGCTCCTGTTATCTTTTTCCAACCTGGAATCCCAATCGTTTCTTAAACTACCATGCAGGAAGAGAAAATTAGAATATCCCAATGAGAGGTCTCCGAAAACACCGATTCCTCTTTGCTTTGTGATATAAGTATATGAAAGCGGAGTTCCGATTGCATATGCCGGTCCCCACACTGCCAGGTCATCATACGTATTTACAGCGCCTGAGTTAGGATCATAACCGATATCGCCTCTATTTGTCTTTATTTCCATCGTGGACTGGCCAAGGAGCAATGTTCCGCTGAACTTATTAACGCGGTGACGCATGCTCAACAGAAAGTCGCCCTGCACACGTGAGTAGTTGAAGTTTTCTCTGTATCCTGTTTGGGCATAACCAACCGGGTAGTTTGTGGATTTGTACCCGCCGGAAGCCGGATAGATGTCAAATCCATTATCTGCGTAAAACTTACCCCACTCTTCCAAATGGCTTTGCAGTGATATTGATACCTGTCGAAATAAGCATTATAGTTGACAGTGTACGAAGCACTCAGCCACGTAAGAGGACGAACTTCCACTTTTAGATTTGAAATGATGTTGTCTCTTACATCGTGCTGGCGCGAGTTGTTTATCGCCCACCAGGGATTACCATAGTATGCATTAAAATAGCCCGTGGGAGTAGCAAACGGATTATTGTACGTGTCACTCAGTTTTGTCAGCGGCACATGCGCCGGTGTATTCAAGATTGTCCAGTACAAAGGGCGGCCCTGTTGCACATCCGGACCCACTACGTCGTAAATGGATTGAATGTAATTCAGGTTTGCCGCAACGGTCACCTTATTAAAATCCTTGCTGGCATTTACGCGTGCGGAGTTTCTTGATGCGAAATCTTTTGGTATCGATCCATTCTTTCTCATGTTCTCAAACGACACATAAATTTGACTGGATGCGTCGCCCGTAGAGAACGAGACATTATTTTGAAAGGTTAGAGCCTTATCGAAGAATTTCCTTCTTTCGTCGGGCAGCACCTTATAGGGCACCATCCATGCAGTGTCATAGAAACTGCCGTCGGGACGAAATATTCTGACAGGATCGCCCAGCGGAACTAGGGAGCCATCATAGCGAGGGCCGTAGCTCTGGTTCTCATATGGCATATATGAAGAACGTCCCTGGGCATCGAGACCTTCACCTCCATAAGAACCAAATTCGTTTTGCAACTCTGGCATCAATGAAATGGTTTCCATGTTTAATGAACTCGATAGATTGATAATCGGCCTGCTTCTGCTTCCCTTTTTTGTGGTGATGATAATTGCTCCGTTTGAGGCCTCGTTACCATACAAGGCGGTTGCCGTAGCTCCTTTCAACACGTTCACGTTGTCAACATCGTTAGGGCTAAGTTGATTCAAGTAGTTTAACGAAATGATAGATCCATCTACTACCAGTATTGGTTGGTTGTTTCCCAAAAGCGAGCGGTTACCCCTCAGTGTAATTCTTACGTCGTTGGTGACGCTTGAGTTGGGCTGCTGAATTAAAAGCCCCGCAACCTTTCCCGAAAGAGCGGAACCAATATTGGTTGCCTTTCCTGCCGTTAGTTCTTTCGAATTGATCTGCGTTGTCGAATAGCCGACCTGTCGTTGTTGTTTTTTTACACCTAAGGCGGTCGTAACTACCACTTCGGTCATTTCACTATTAGTGGTGGGTAGCGTGACCGCAACTGCGTTCATGGAGGGCGTAATGGTTTGGGGTTCGTGGCCTGTGGCCGTAATAGTTAATTTGCTATTGGCCGCAATCTTGATTGAGAATAGGCCATTCGCATCGGCTTGGGTAGCGTTCTTTGTGCCCGTTTCCTGGATTGTTGCAAAAGGGATCGGATCACCTTTCTCGTCCTTAATCACTCCAGTTACCGTATGTGTCTGAGCGAGTGCCAATGTGCAAAGCAGCATCAGCACTGAAAGCAGTGATGCAAGTTTTCTCATGTGAGCGACAATTTTTTAATTAAAAAGCAATGAGTTTCAACGAAAATTCGTCCATCTCAGAGGACAGGGTTTGCAAAAAAAGACAGCCTCTGCCTTTGAAATGCTGCGCAAATAAAAAGAATTTTTTAACTCAACTTTAAAAAAAAATTATTTTTTGCCCCTCGAATCATGTCGTTTTAGAAATTTTAAAAAAAAGCCGTCGTATTAAGACAGCTTTTTCAATATTGTTAGAAATTTATTAGAAAAGATCAATGAATATCCCACCACAATTTAGTGGTCACATCGTCTCCCCCAATGGCAGCGGCTGCAGCTTCGTAATTTATCCTGTTTACATTTTGCTCATTTACCGGGTAAGGGTAGCGCACGGGAATATCGCTGAGAGCTTGGGATGCAGGCATTAATTGTGGATAGTCAAGGCGCCTCCACTCGATCCAAGCCTCCCATCCCCGGTTGTATAAGGCGATCCATTTCTGAATCCCAATACTCATTTTCCAGTTAGCCGGGTTATAAGCTACAGAAGATTGACTTAAGTAAGAAGTGGCCTCTCCTGTTGTACCACCCCAATAAACAATTGAAGCCGTGATCGCGTTTGCGTAATGCCCTGCTGCAGTGCCGCCAACACTGTATCCTCTTTGCACTGCTTCTGCAAGAAAGAACTCAACCTCGGAATAATCCAACAACAAGGCGGGAAAATCAGGAGCCGTAATTTTTTCGTCGGGTTTGGAAAAAGTAGCATAGTTGCTGCTCTCCCCGGGGTCACCGCCCGAATAACCGCCATTGGCATCTACAGTAAAATAGTTATCCGATCTTGGATCGTCGAGCGCCTCCATCTTATTTACCAGCGTGCTTGCGGCTACAAAATCCTTACGGCCACTTTGCACAAGATCAACCCAGATTGGATTGGTGTTGGGCGGGCTTGATAAATACCGGAACTGGGCGTTGTCAGCGTTTGAAGTAAATACTCCAGCAGCGACCGCAGCTTCAACAGTCGATTTTGCTTTTGCGTTGTCGACATCTGCAATAGTCATTCCCATTTTTAATTTAAATGAGTTTGCAAATTTTTTCCATTTCGAAACGTCACCACCGTAGATAATATCTGCTCCGCCAAAGCTTCCCGCAGAGCTACTCAAATCTGCAATGTCTGCGTCTAGTCTTGTTAGCAGATCATTATAGATCGTTTTTGCATCGTCATATTTTGGGAATGGCTTGTTTATATCTAATGCCTCAGTGTACGGAATATCTCCGTAAGTAGTGACGAGGTAATACCAGGCCACCACTTGCATAAGGTCCGTTATGGCCAATTCATTTTTTTGAACAGCCGGGTCAGAGACATCTTTCGGTATCAGATTTTTTGATTCCTGGAAATCACGAAGCACATCACGGTATAACGCATTCCATACAGCATCATTAATACTCCTTGTCGCGAGGTCGTAATTGCTCTCATCTGTATACGTTGTTTCCTGCCAGTGCTGAACAATTAATCGAAATATATTCAGATTGACATTTGAGGATGTCAACGTGTTCATCAGTGAGCGCTGCGCGTTTGTAAAAAACGCATACGATGGCGCTGTGGATGGATTTTTGGGATCTATGTTGAGATCGGTGATATTTCTTTTGCAAGAAGTACCCAGCACCACCAGGCCACAGATAACTAGAATTATTCTTTTCATACGTTGTTGTAATTAGTGGTTAGAATCTTAGTTTAACGTTGAACGCAAAAGTTCTCACGGAAGGATATGCACCTCCCTGGTACCCCTGCAAGTTGCCTGCGCTGATCGTTTCTTCAGGATCAGCATAAGGCAGATTTTTGTGAATGATCCAAAGATTTCTCCCAATCAATGAAAAATCAATTCCCTTGAAAGGTTTCAAATGAGAAATGGTTTCTTTCGGCAATGCATAGGTAAGCAACACCTCTCTCAACTTCACAAAACTGGCGTCATATATAAACTTGGCATCCGGATTATATCTGTAGCCATAAGTTCCAAAATTTGTGTTGCTCACTCTTATGTCATTCGGTTTTCCATCTTGTTTTAGCCCTGGGAGAATGATACCGCCACCTTCGGCGATTGGAAGACGTGAAGGATTTCCCAGGTCATTCAAGCCTGCTGTTTCTGGATAGAGCCCTGTAGCCATCCCGTAATATAGATCCAGAGAAAAGAGATCACCACCATGTCTCGTATCGATCAAAAAACTCAAAGAAAGATTCTTGTATTTTAACGTATTGTTGATACCTCCGATCCAGTCGGGGTTGGGATCACCGATAACTTCATTAGACGTTCCTGAAAGCAAGTAGCGGCCATTCGATCCAACAATGGGTTGACCCGTCGCTGAATCATAGACAAAATTATTTCCGCGAATGGTGCCGTATGGCTGGCCCAAAGTAGCATTCAGTGAAACACCGCCCTGAAAGTTGGCCAGTTCAACATTTTCAGAACCTTCGAAAAGCTTCACTACTTTATTTCTGTTGCGTGACCAGTTAATATTAATGTCCCACGAAAAATCTTTGCTCTTATATGGTGTGCCATAAAGCTGCACTTCTACACCCTTGTTGTCAACGGTAGCTGCATTTAGAAATTTAGAATTGTAGCCCGTCGCTGTAGAAACAATCACCGGAAGAATCTGGTCAAATGAACGGGCACTATAGTAGCTAAAATCAAATCCCAATCGATTCTTGAAAAAAGCCATTTCCAATCCTCCTTCTCCACTCCTCGTTCTCTCGGGCTTGAGCCCAGGATTATTTTTTGTGCCTGTGACAGAAGATTGAGGCTGTCCATTAAATGGAGGGATGACTGCGTACACGTCAGACACACTGAATATAGGAGCATCACTACCTACTTCAGCATAGTTGGCTCTGAACTTTCCATAAGACAACCAATTGGACGTGCCTGGCAACAATTTTGAAAAAACAAACCCGCCGGAAACAGAGGGATAATAGTAGACGTTGTTATCTGGCGGAAGTGTTGAAGAAGCATCCCTTCTAACCGTAGCATCAAGCGTAACCATATCTCTCCACGCAAACGTGGCACCAGCAAACACGCCATCTACTTCTCTTGTACCGTCAAACTCGACTGGGGCGTTGGGAGTGTTTAGAGAGTTTGAAAGAGAATACACTTTTGGAACAATCAAACCGCCATTCGTCGTTGCTCTGATGCTTGAAGTATGCTGCCTACGAATATTCGTACCCAACAGCCCTTTTAAGCTTATATCTTTGGAAAGGTCCTTGTTAAAACTAAGCAACAGATCGTAGTTCGTTTCTCTATAAGAACGATTAAATCTTGAATAGGTCGAAACGGCTACGCTACCGACAGCCTGGCGCTCTTCTTCCAATTCATCGTAAGAGTCAAGAGAAATTCGACCCAGGATATTTAGCCAATTAGTCGCTCTGTAATTCAGGTTTATGTTGCCAAAGTAACGATTGCGATTATCACTTTCGTAATTCTCGTAGCGCGAAAAGTAGACATTGTCCCAATAGATCGGTGTCAAATCGGTGGGGTCCGCCCAGTTCCAGGTAACATTTTTCTTGTTTCGGAAATAGGCATCTTTTTGCTCTTTTATATCGACATTCATTTCCCACCACTGGCGGAAATTCGTCATCATATTCTTGTCATCATAGCCGGTCCCATAGCGTCCTTTTCCAACAATATTTGAAAAATCAATGTTCGCCCCCGCTGTGAGCTTATCGGTGACATTAAACGTACCTCCGAAGTTGACAAGGTTCTTGTCGACACTGCTATTTGGGAGAATACCCTTATCACCGGTCCGCGTGTATCCTAGTTTAAATGTCCCTTTGTCGGAGCCGCCGTTAATAAAGATGCTTTCATTGTAGCTCACCGGATGTTCAAAAAAAGTAGACGGGTCATTTGCCGCAGCCGTCCACGGACGGGGTTTACCATAATTAGGTGAGGCTGGATCAAAGGCATCCCACTGATAAACCATTAAGCTGGGATCGAACACATGACCATATGAGGCATCTTCGCTCATCGGAACTACCAGCACACTTCCCGGTGCTCCGGTGTAAGACCAATCACTCGGATCCCGATACAAAAAGTTTCCGCTGCTGTCTTCATAATACTTTCCATATCCGCCGCCATATAACTTTTGATATTTTGGGAATGTTGATTTGTCGACCGAACCATAACTAATTCCCGAGTTGATAGTAATGCCCAATCCTCTCGCGCCTTTTTTTGTCGTAATCAAAATAACTCCATTAGCTCCTTGTGAACCGTAAAGAGCACTTGCCGCAGCTCCTTTCAATACTGTTAGTGACTCGATGTCATCCGGATTGATATCAGCTGCTGCGTTTCCATAATCGTAACCCCCACGACCCGTTCTTTGATTCGCGGTATTGTCGTTTGCGTTGTTGAAAGGAACGCCATCTACAACAAACAACGCCTGGTTGTCACCGGTAATTGACTTAAAGCCGCGGATAACAACATTAGTTGATCCGCCCAGCGTATTTGTCTGCTTAACGTCAACCCCTGAAACCTTGCCGGAAAGGTTTGTGATAAAATTCGATGCGCGGTTCTTGGAGACCTCTTCACCGCTGATTTGTTGCGCGGCGTAAGGCACCTGGTTTCTTGTTCTCCTTATGCCTAGCGCAGTAACGATAACCTCCTGCAACTGACCAGCGGTTCTTGCCAATGTTATCGCAACAACATCGCTGGTAATGGTAATGGTTTGCGCCGCATGATCCACTGCAGTAACAGTGATCTGGCTGCCTTTAATTGTGATGCTGAAATTTCCGTTTACGTCGGAGGTTGTGGAGTTATTGGTGTTGGTTTCCGTAACGGAGGCAAAAGGAACAGGACCGGCTTCGTCTTTTACCTGGCCTGTTATTTTTCTGGAATTCTGGCCGGTTGCCAGCATGCCAAAGAACAATAGCACTGCAAGCAGTGATAAGCGTTTTCTCATGGTTTCGTTTTTTAAATCTTAGCTAAAAGGGTTCAACTCAATTTCCTAAGCGGGACGAGAATGGCTCTCTCCTATGTGTGGGACGAGAATGGCTCCCTGCTATGTGGGACAGGATGGCTCCTTTAAAGATTGAGGACTCGCAAGAATTCAAATAAGCAGTTAGTCGTGGATTAAATAAGCAGTTAGTGCGGCTGGTGATGCTATAGTGACAAAGCAATTTTTGAAATTGCTGCACAAGAATAAGAAAATTATTTAAAATCACTGACACATTAAAAAATTTCCCCAGTTCAACAAAAAACTTAGAACAGCCATTGACACTGCAACGTAATTTGGCTGCGGTGATTTGACTCGATCTCATCTAAGCCGCTCCCGATGCTGCTGTTATCGCGAAATATCAGTTGACTCCAATGAAGCCAGGATGAAAATTTTTTTTTCAAATGAAAACTAACATTCAGGTAGAAACGATAACCCTTATCAAAGAATGCCGGCAGAGAGTAGCTGTATAAAACATCATTTTCATAAGCGTAGATTCTTGAAGTGTAGTCATCAGTTTCGAAATATTGTAACCGGATACTTGCTGAGAATGGTTTTAATAACGGATTATAGAGTACGTCAAAAAACATAAGGAATCCATTATTAATGCTCGAAGCGGTTTGGTGGTACCACAGCACTTCGATCCGATTGCGTAGCATTATTGTCTGACCAATTTTACAGTTCCATTGTGTTCTCCAGTCTTGCTTGACAACCGAGCCCAGCTGATTGGTAACGTAGAAAACACCTGGTTGATTCGATTGTTTTGTTTCGCTTCGAAGATGGGAGAAAATTTCGACTTGCTTGTTCGGGGTGTAAGTTACCTGGATCAAGAAATCTTTCCCACAACTTGGCCCGTCGACCAGGTATTTTAGCCATGGAAATTTATAGAAGTCCGCGTACATGTCGATTCGCCATCCTGCAAATGGTGGACGAATACTGATTCCTGCATACAAACCATTTTCGTTAGTAGGATAAGCATTTTCTGTGAAGGCGTTGCCATACACTGCCTGGTACGCTTTGCTGATGGTTCGGTGCAAAATGGAAATATCCACCCGAGGATCGACACTTATCAACAACCCGTTCAGAAGTGCATGGTTCAAATTTTTATCGGTTGCTGCTTCGCCAAACAAATGCAGATTGCGATGCGAGTAGCTATAATCAGCACTAACGTTACTCCAGTTTTTTCCACCTATCGCGAACAAATTATAAGGATCATTTCTTCTCTGGACAGGCAACGAAAATTCGTACATCACGCCATTGATTCCAAAATGCCAGTTTTTACTCTTGTACGTCACGTTCCCGCCGAATGACATCTGGCCCGCATTATCTCGATTGTCGTTTTCAGTCTTCGTCCTGTGATAACCTGAATTCAGAAAGGATGAAATGAATTGCTTGTTGACAATCGTATCGATCACAAGATTGGCGTTAAGTCTCCGAAGAGACCCATATACGGTAACTTCCATTTTCCTAAATCTCAAGGTGACACCCGCCCCGCGATGAAAATAAATCTCACCTGCAGAATTGTATGGGCGTAGAATCGATGATTGTCGTTTTATTCCCATCACCTCACTACCCTTTTTGAAAGCGAGACTTTGCCATTGAATCAGGCCTTGCCCCATATTAACCGTAAAATCTCCCAATGCCAACGACTGTACCCTTCCAATCTTTCGTGCAAAAAGATGGAATGAGTAAAAGTCAAAACCATACTTCTGAGCCCCGTGAAAAAATTGCTCGCCGGCATCTTTATCTCCGGCAACACCAAATTGCAATAGATTTTTATATTGATATCGGTAACGGGAAAAAATCCTTTCCTTGCTGCCCATGTATCTTGTTCCCGTGGCTGGCTTTCCAAACCCTTTCGATGATTCCAAAACTTGCGAACAACGAATCAAGAATTGATGATCGCCGTTGGCGAACCTGTTTTTCATGTCTTCTGTTGTGCTGAGTGCATTATTTATTGTTACATATGGAAGAGCCTTTTTTATGGTTGCTATGTCCCAACCCGGAATAGCCTGAAGTTCATAGATGCTTATGAATTTCCCCAGAAGGTTGCGGTAAGAGACCAGGTTATTAATCTGTAAATCCGTAAGGAAAATGAATTGGCTCAACTCATCGGGAGTTGCCATATTAAGATTAAGCGGGCGTTTTTTAAAATGTTCCAGTTGCACGAGGTAAGAATCGTCTTCAATGTCTCTTTGATCAATGTCAGCCTGGCTTTCCAATTGTTGTTCGGCAGAGGGAGGAATTTCTTGCCCCCATCCCCTAAAGGAGTACTCAGAAAATACCAGAAAGAGAAACATTTCTACAGTGATTAATTTTCTCATTTCGTGTCTTCTTTTGATTCCTGTTTAGCGGACAGGGGCACAAGCAACAACAATCCAGGAGTGATGCCTAATTGAGGATGATAACTTGCCGTTGCATCAAGTCTCATCGATTTCCATTCAAATCCGATTCCGAGGTACATAGATGAAGTACTGGTAGAAATGCCGCCTCTCGCCAACAACTGGGGAAGAAACTTGTATTGTAGTGCTGCATTAACGTTTGGAGGCTTATCTTCTTCCTTCGCCAGTTCGATACTGAAGAAAAAATTTCGTGATCCCTCAAATCCAATTCCGAGAGAATATAGGGAAGCCAATTTTTCTTCCCCGTTTCTTCCGAGGGTACTTCCCAGGGGATTATAAACGTGCACGCCGACATTCAAGTTATCAGTGAGATGCAAGATCGTTCCTAGTTCAAAATTGATTGAAGAAGCATTTCCATACCCTGCAATTCGAACGGCGTAATAGTTAAACTGCACTCCTAAATCGATTTTGCTTCCAACGTTCCGCGCATATGCGAGTCCTAGTTGCGTTTCGTTGTAATCGCTAAACCCGAGATAGCGCCCATCAAATCCAAAATTTCCCGAGTGAGTGGGTATGGCAACAGTGGCATCATAGAACCCAAGCTCTTTCAACATGAATCTTTTTTCGCTAAAGACTCCAGCACATGCATGACTCACTTTTGTAAGTGCGGCCTGGTTGGAGGCAACACAAAACACATCGACGTGATTATTACTAAGCGCACCAACACCTGCATATGCCGCCGATATCGGGCTACGAATTGTTTGTGCAGGCGTGGTGCAATCAAAAAAAAGAACTAACATGGAAAATATGATCAGTTCTTGTACGCTCACGCAACGACCAGTTTTTTTGAAGATACAATCCTGATTGCCGACGAAAAATGGGAAATGACTGCTGTCGGCCGGTAATTTTCTCATTGATTTTCGAATTAACTACTCACGACTGACGACTGACGACTCACGGCTGCTGACTCACTACTCGCGACTCACTATCTTTGCGCCATGCAAATTTTAGATGGAAGAAAAGCAGCCCAGGCAATCAAAGATCAACTGAAATTGGACGCGGCGCAGTTAGGAGTAGAGGGCAAAAAACTACCTCACCTTGTTGCGATCTTAATTGGAAATAATGGAGCCAGCGAAACCTACGTTTCGGCCAAAGTAAAAGCGTGTGAGGAGGTTGGCTTCAAATCAACACTGATACGTTTTGAACAAACCGTGAGTGAAATAAGATTGTTGGAACAAATAAGGGATATGAACAATGACCCGGATGTTGATGGCATCTTAGTACAATTGCCTTTGCCGGACCATATTTCGGAAGATATGGTGATCGACACGATCGACCCTGACAAAGATGTAGATGGATTTCACGCGGCGAATATTGGCAAGATGATCCAGGGATTACCCGCATTTATTCCTGCCACGCCGTATGGAATCATGCTATTGCTGGAACATTATAAAATTGCGACAAAAGCAAAACATGCCGTCGTGATTGGACGGAGCAATATTGTGGGCAGGCCGATCAGCATTTTACTAAGCAGTAATTCTTACCCGGGAAATTGTACCGTTACCATCTGCCATTCTCAAACAAAAAACATAGGCGAGATCTGCCTGCAGGGCGATATTATTATTGCAGCGCTTGGTCGTGCTGAATTTGTTACGGCAGACATGGTAAAGGAAGGTGCGATTGTCGTTGATGTGGGCATTACCAGAGTGGCAGATGCAACAAAAAAGAGCGGCTTTAAAATTAAAGGAGACGTACAATTTGAAACGGTGGCGCCAAAGTCTTCGTGGATTACGCCGGTGCCGGGAGGTGTGGGACCTATGACCATTGCGGCGTTGCTGAAAAACACTTTTCATGCGTGCAAGACAAAAAATTAAAGCCCCTCTAAATCTCCCCAACGGGGAGACTTGCCAACGCTCAGCCCTCAGACTTCGATCAGGCTTAGTAATTTTGCGGATCATGAAATCTGAAATCGTAAATCCGAAATCTAAAATCAAACCTTCTTTGCTTCCTGTAATGGAACATTATTACACGTTGCAGGGCGAAGGGTTTCACCAGGGCAAGGCTGCTTACTTCATTCGTTTAGGTGGTTGTGATGTCGGGTGCGTGTGGTGCGATGTAAAAGAAAGTTGGGACGCGGACAAGCATCCGAAGCGGGACGTCCGAAGTCTGATGTCAGAGGTCAGGCAGACGCCGGCAGAAATTGTTGTCATTACTGGGGGGGAGCCCTTGATGTACGATCTCACAGAATTCACTGAGCAATTTCAACATGCGGGTTATAAAACACACCTGGAAACTTCAGGTGCTTACCCATTAACCGGCAGTTGGGATTGGATCTGTCTGTCACCAAAAAAATTCAAAGCGCCGTTGCCGGAGATTTTACCGCACGCAAATGAATTGAAGGTTGTCATCTTCAATAAGTCAGATTTTGACTGGGCAGAAAAACATGCAGCGGAGGTTTCCAAAGAATGTAAATTATACCTGCAGCCGGAATGGGATAAAGCAGCGCGAATGACTCCCTCAATCATCGAATATATCAAAGCGCATCCGAAGTGGGAGCTTTCGCTTCAGATACATAAGTATATTAATGTACCGTAGTGTCAATAGGCAATAAGCAATTGGCAAAACTCCGCGGCCATTGCGACTTCTCAGCGGCCTTTGCGTCCAAACAAAGGGACGCTAAGTGCGCAAAGTAGCGCGAAGAGCGCAAGGAAAGTATTAGTTTAAGAGGTACTTCTTTATACCAGAATAAAATTTCGATAGCTTCGTTATTAAGTAACTTCCATATCAATGAAAACTTGTCTAAATAATATTGTACTTCTCTTTTGCCTATTGCCCATCGCCAATTGCGCGTTCGCTCAATACGATCCTTCCAAAATAAACAAGAAGGCTGTTACATTATATACACAGGGCCTGGAAAAAGCTCAGTCAGGTAATTTTAAAGAGGCCATCGATCTTTTTAATCAAAGCATAAATGCTGATCCCAAATATGTTGATGCCTACTTGTCGCTAGCCGGTGTGCATGGTCAGATGAAGGATTATAAGAGCAGCACCGATAACTATGAAAAGGCAATTGCTCTCGATTCAAATTATACAAACGAGTACAAACTTCCTTATTCTATCAATCTTGCCGGGCAAGGCAAATTTAACCAGGCTTTGTCGGCCATCAACTCCCTGTTGAGCAAGGAAAAAGTAATGCCGGCGACAAAACGTGCCGCGGACTACAGAAAGAAAACTTACGAGTTCGCTGTGGATTACGCCGCAAAGCATCCAGGCTCTTCGTATCAATTCACGCCAATTAATTTGGGAGACAGTATCAACTCACCCCGCTCAGAATATTATCCATCCATTACGATCGATGATAGTTTATTTATTTATTCAAGAAATGTGGGAGGCGGTCGCGAAGATTTTATGAAGAGTACGATATTGCCGGACCATAAGTACGGCAAGTCGAAGTTGGTCGAAGGCAGTTTGAATGATGAACCTTCTAAAGGAGCGTTGAACATCTCCCAGGACGGTGAGTGGGTGATTTTTGCCGGCAATTTTCCTGGAAAAGGATACGGTGGTTTCGATCTATACATTTCTTATTCCACTCCCCAAGGGTGGAGTGAGCCGATCAACCTGGGCCCACAAATCAATTCAGAATTTTGGGAAAGCACGCCGAGCTTAAGCCCGGACAAAAAAACTTTGTACTTCAGCAGCAACAGGCCTGGCGGATTTGGCGGCAAGGATCTATACGTCAGCTATCGCGACAATACTGGCGAGTGGAGTAAGGCAAAAAATATGGGACCGTCGGTAAATACCGTAGGTGATGAAATCGCGCCCTTTATTCATGCAGACAACAGTACATTTTATTTTACCACGAACGGGTTGCCAGGTTATGGCGGAAGCGATCTGTACCTGATGAGAAGGAAAAATTCCGACGAATGGAATCAACCAGAAAACCTCGGTTATCCAATCAACACGATTGAAAACGAAGAAGGAATTTTTATTTCTGCGAATGGAATGGATGCCTATTATTCAAGCGATAAAAGTGATACGAAGGGCGGACTTGATATATACACTTTCAAGTTGCCGCAAGACGCACGACCAAACAAAACGCTTTGGGTGAGGGGAAATGTGTACGACAAAAAAACAAACATGGGATTGCCGTCAACCGTTGTATTGATCGCTCTTCT
>VBAU01000302.1 GCA_005883855.1 Bacteroidota bacterium | reverse complement strand
ACGTTTCAACTGCAGCGTTTCCTCATCCACATCATCCTCTTCTTCCTCAGGCTTCCGCTCCTCAGTGTTGGAAAATAGTGCAGGATCGATGGAACTTGGATCTGAATTTTCAAAATCAATGGTGCCCCAGTCTGGACTGCCCTCACGCTCAACATCATCATCAATTACTACTATTAATATACCTCATGTGATAGTGAATTAATACCGGTTGATTGTGCCCATTCACCTGTAGAAAGGTCTTTGCCAAAAAGTTCTTGTAACAAGTCAAAAAATTGTAATAACTTGGTTCAGAATTTTTTTGCAAGCGGATGCTTTTTGATATATGCATCCCAGACATCCGGCTCCGCAGCGATAACCTGTTTTTGCTCGTCCCAACCAAAACCACTTTGTGCTTTGAGGTCACGAAAGGTTTTAAAGTCCTTGGTCATCTATTTGAAGTAAAATTAGCAAGCACAAATTTGAAATGAGTCACAACTCAAGCATGATACATTATGCATACGTGTCTGAATCTGCTCTACTTCCATATGACCAGTGAATCTTGCATTGAGTTCCATTGCAAGATCATGATATACATCCTTTTTGAACCCAGAATCACTCTTCTTCCCAGCATGCATGGCTTTCAATAGGTAATGGGCCTGTTCGCACTAGGCGGTCAATTTCCAAATATTTAGCTTTTCTGAGTTCACATTGCATTTAACCCCGGGAAATATTTAGCTTTTCCAGCTAAATGTTAAATTATTTTAATTTGGGCCAGCAGCTGACGCCAAATACCAAATTTTTAGCGGCCCGAAAATTACATCAATACAATGGATTCTAACCAGAATCAGCGAAACATAGGTACTTAAACTTTCAAAAATGTCCTAATATGTAGGAATTATCACCCTTGTACTACTTCTTCTCCTTGAAGCGATGCCGCTTATCTTCGAAGATGGTAATCCCTTTGGATTTCAACGACGTCGGATAAAAAAACGACAGTTCGGCGATATTTTGGTCCCACTTTTGGTAGCAGACATGATTAAAAAGGAAAGAGAGTGGTATATTCTTCCACGAAGTACCCATTGGGTAGAGGTCTGCCTCTTTTCTTCAGAGTTTTTCTCGGATGCACAGTTTCAAGCAAGCTTTCGAATGTCAAGAACTTCGTTTTACACACTTCACGAGCTCCTACGCCCCTATATCCAAAAGAAATCTACACAATTTCGAGAGCCAATCCCTTCTGAACGTCGTCTTGCCATTTTCCTATATCACATTACGCTCGGCGCTACGTTTCTTGCCATATCGAATCAATTCGCTTGCGGGAAAAGTACGGTTTGTGGGATTGTTCTTAATATTACAGAGGCAATCTGCCATCATTTGTCGAAGAAATACATCTACTTTTCGACTAATGAACAAGCTATGCGCTCGATAGAATTCTGGCGAGCGAAAACGGGAATTCCTGGTGTCGTTGCATGTTTGGATGGATGTCATATTCAAATTATTCGACCTTCACAAAGTGGAGTATCATATTTCAATCGCAAGGGGTTTTACAGCATTAATGTACAAGGTACATACAATTCCACTGGCAAGAGGCCTAAAATTGAATGCTTTTTCTAATGTTGCTATCTTACAGCTGCAGTTGATCATCGAAAACGATTCGTCGAATTGACAGTTGGCTGGCCGGGATCTGTAGCAGATGGACGTGTTTGGAACAACTCGATATTAAAAAAAGAACTCGAAACTAAGTATTTAGCCAACATTCCATCAATCCCTGTTGCCACGAGGCACCCAACCAGCAATGAGATGCAGTACGAACAAATTCCACCATTTATCCTTATAGACTCAGCCTATCCTAGTACAAAACATACAGTCCCAACATTTAAAACAACCGAATGCCGACGAAATCCCCTCGTGAAACAATTGAATCGGAAACTGAGCTCCATTCGATATTGCATTGAACAAGCATTTGGAATATGCAAAAACCGCTTTCGAGTATTTAACCGCCCCCTTGAATGTGCTAAAGATGATGTCAAACAAGCAACAAAGCTCATTACTGCGATTTTTACATTGCATAATTTTCTCCTTGATGAAGAGTCGGATGATGACATAGAAGATGAGGACTTGGATTGCCAGGATGATGAAAGAAATGAAGGGGAAATTGATGCTGCTGATCAAGATGATCAAGATTTTAGTACGAGGGATATTCTTCTTCGACATAGTCGGTGGTTAATGGACGATTAAAATTACATTTCTTGTACTTACGGCACTTGAATTTCAATGTATTGACAATATTGTCAACCTAAACGGTTGACAAGTGTTTCCATAATATTAATAAGTTTATCGGCACGTATTTCTTGCCGTTCAACGCGCTCTGCTTCTTTTATTTCTTTCTCCTCACGTTGCTCTTCTTCCAACTCCAACTTTTTTAACATCAGATCAATAAGTGCTTCTGATTTTGGATTGGCAGTCCCCTTACGCTTATTCTTTCTTCCCGAATTGAAGTTGGAACCCACTTCTGATCTTTCATCACCATTATTTGGACTTACGCTTGGGGTAGGCATTAATTCCGACTGTGGCGTCAATCTCGTTGACTCATCGGCATTCTCAGTTTCTGGAAACGTAAAGGTTTGAGATGAAAGGACTTGAGAAAGGATGGGCGGATTCGAAGTGTGTTCATCGCCGAAAACTTGGTTCATTGCGTCAAATAAAGTCTCAGATAAAGGTATCTAATATTAATTTAACAACAAGAATTTGGAAGTATATGGTACCTTTTTCCCCAAGCTTCTCTTTTGTATATGCTTTTCGAGTGTGAACCAAGAGGCTTGTCCCGTAGATCCAGCCACTCGCCCTGCATTAAAGTCACAAATGTGTCTATTGAAGCATTTAGAATAGGATCGAGAGTTTTGGTACCTGTAAGTCCCCACCATTTTGATCCATCTTTCTTTAATAGATTCAACAGTTCGAGAAGATACTACTGGAGAACTCGCAAGGAATTGCGCTGCAATTCGATCGTTTAAAATGGATGCACTTTCTCCATCTAGTAAATCAACCGTTGAAAAAGTCAAAATAGTACCTCCTTTTGACGACATTACTGATTGATATG
>VBAU01000301.1 GCA_005883855.1 Bacteroidota bacterium | reverse complement strand
TTCAAATCAAAACTATTCGAAGGTTACGGAGCCTTGGAATTTTATCCGACAGTCTTTATCGAGCAATATGATGGACTGTTTGGTAAGTTTCGTCCTTATGGTTTGATCGGTGTGGGTGTGTATCATTTTAATCCCAAAACACAAGATGATAATGGCAATTGGGTAGCATTGCAACCGCTTCATCTCGAAGGGCAGGGTTTTCCCGAATATCCGGACAGAAAAAACTATAGCCTTACCCAGGCTGAAATACCAATGGGCTTCGGGTTTAAATTCTACGTAAAGGAAAATATGTTTATCGGCCTGGAAGTGTTGCACAGAAAGTTATTTACCGATTATGTAGATGACGTAAGTAAAAACTATATTGATCCTATCTATTTTGATAAATACCTCTCCCCGGATAAGGCAGCCCTGGCAAGAGAATTAAATTATCGGGGAACTTACTCATGGGCTTCCAGTAGGCCGGGCGCAGTCGTAGGTGAAAAAAGAGGTGATCCAAAACAAAACGATGCCTTCTTTTCTCCACTTCTCAGAATGGGTTGGAGATTGAACGGCAACACCTCACCGAATAGCAGAGCTCTGCGTCAACTAAGGTGTCCCTTGTACTATTAAGATAGAATTATTATCCACCCTATAAAATCACCCTATGATTCGCAAGCCAACTGCTACTTTATTGCTCAGCGCGAAATTCTTTTTGTTGATGACCATAGCGTGCACGGTCGGTGCAAAATCGCTCAGTGCAAAGAACAACTTATGCCTGGTCGTAAAAGATTTTGACGATGATAAAAAGCCGGCAAGAAGGGAAAGATCTTTTAAGAATCAAAATGCAGTAAAAGTTTTTCCAGACGCGGTGAAAAAGGCCATGCACGTAGTCGCCAGGCCCGGAAATAAAACAGAAATAGAATTCCTGGTTTTTGACATCAACGGCAACATGGTACTCAACTATAAAATGAAGGCAGGTGAAAAGAAAACGATCTCTGAGCTGAAGAAAGGTTCTTACATGTATCACGTATTTGCAGATGATGAATATCTCATGACTGGAAAAATTGTTTTTAAATAAAAAGTTCTTTTACACAACTCTGTTCCGGTAATGGCAGAGGGCTTAATAAAATCTAATACCCGGTTGATCAAACCTAATCCGTTCTCTATTGGTACTCTCATAGTCTAGTATACGTATTTTATTAAACACCTTCTGCCTCCGTTACCGGGCAAAGAATAACGGTAGTTCTTTCCTTACCATAACTAAGAATCCCGTACTGGCGGGGAAATTCGTAAAATCTGGTATCCGTATGAAAGCTCCAGCTCATCCTGGTTAATTTCAAAAAAGGATTTTTCGCAATCACTCCCTGCCGCATTTACGGGTAGTTTACTTTTCCCTCCATTTCAACACTTCTGTATAACACATCTATTGCTCTGCAAAAATTTCAGCTATTTAGTTATATTTATTTTATCAAAACCAATTGACATGAACATATTTGAACGCGCCAGGAGAATTATTGTCTCCCCAAACTCAGAATGGGATGTTATAGCAGTTGAACGACCCGACACAAGCAAAATCCTCAATTATGTTATGGTTCTTGCGGGCCTGGCTTCTATTGCCGCTTTTATCGGCTACGGATTCGTCGGCTTTCACTATGGTATGTTCGGTCACATCGCCACTATTGAATGGGGAATCTATTATGCCCTGAGAATCCTGATTGGAGCGATTGCCGGTGTGTTTCTTAGCGCTATTGTCGTCGATGCCCTTGCTCCCAGCTTTGGCTCGGAAAAAAACATCGGACGTTCTGTTCAGCTTATTGCCTACTCATATACGCCCTTCTGGATAGGAAGTCTGTTAGCCATCTATCCACCACTTGCCATCATAGGCGCATTAGCCGGAATATATGGATTGTATCTGACGTACCTGGGAATGCCTAGAATGAAAAAAACGCCGGCTGACAAACACGCTGGTTATTTTGTTGTTTGGATTGTGGTTTTGATACTCGTATACGCCATTATCAGCTTGGTCATACGTGGCATTTTGTTGTCAGCAATGGGGCTGACATACGGCCTCGAGCGGCCAGGCTTGTAAAATACGGCGTGTTCATACTTTAATTTTTGCGGTCCAGCTCATTCCTTAGGAATCCTGCAGTATAACTTTGCTTGTTGTCGACTAACTCTTCTGGTGCGCCCTCGAATAAAATTCTTCCTCCCCCATCTCCGCCCTCGGGGCCGAGGTCAATAATGTGATCCGCTACTTTGATGACATCCATATTGTGCTCAATGACTAACACGCTGTTTCCCCTGTCTACTAATTTGTTCAACACGTCTAACAAATGTTGTATGTCTTCAAAATGCAAGCCCGTGGTTGGCTCATCGAGAATGTAAAAGGTCTTCCCTGTATCTCTCTTTGATAATTCGGTCGATAGTTTCACCCTCTGCGCTTCGCCCCCACTTAATGTCACCGCAGATTGACCCAGCGTTATATATCCCAATCCTACTTCGTCAAGTACTTTTATCTTACGGTAGATATAGGGCACCTGTTGGAAAAACTCGACCGCCTCTTCAACTGTCATCTCGAGAACATCAGCAATGGATTTCCCTTTGTATCTTATCTCCAGCGTTTCCCGGTTGTATCGCTTGCCGTTACATTTTTCGCAATGCACATAAACATCGGGCAAGAAATTCATTTCAATCACTCGCATACCTCCGCCTTCACACACGTCACATCTTCCACTTTTCACGTTGAAGGAGAATCTGCCGGCGGTATAGCCACGGATCTTTGCTTCAGGAACAGAGGCAAACAATGTTCTTATGTCAGTAAAAAAACCGCAGTAAGTAGCCGGGTTGCTGCGCGGCGTACGGCCAATAGGTGACTGGTCAATCTCGATTACCTTGTCAATGTGTTCAAGGCCCTTGATCGTTTTATATGCGAGGGGAGTTACCCTCGAACCATACGCATGTCGCGCCAGGAGAGGATAAAGCGTTTCGTTTATCAGCGTTGATTTGCCACTGCCACTTACTCCAGTTACAACTATGAATTTTCCAAGCGGAAATTTTACGTCGCAGTCTTGAAGATTGTTTCCCTTCGCTCCCTTTAGCTCAAGAAACTTGCCATTACCTTTCCGTCTTTCCTTCGGAATTGCAATCTGACGATGTCCGTTAAGATAACTGGATGTGAGCGTGTTTAACTCCAGCAATGCCGAAGGAAAACCTTGCGCAACCACTTTGCCACCGTGATGACCAGCCCTGGGACCTATATCTATTAGATGATCTGCCGACAGCATGATGTCCTTGTCATGTTCAACAACCAGTACGCTGTTTCCAATGTCTCTTAAGTTCTTTAAGGCTTCGATCAAACGATGGTTATCCCGTTGGTGAAGTCCGATGGATGGCTCGTCCAAAATGTAAGTAATTCCTTGCAGTTGCGAACCAATCTGCGTCGCTAGCCGAATTCGCTGCGACTCGCCGCCACTTAGTGTTTTTGACGGCCGGTTCAAAGAAAGGTACGAGAGTCCT
>VBAU01000300.1 GCA_005883855.1 Bacteroidota bacterium | reverse complement strand
ATATACTAGAAGAAATCCAGCCATCAATGACACATACAGGAACAGAAGAAAACAACATAAAAAATACCACCAAGATCTCAATGTCGTTACAAGACCGAATGTTCCTTCGCATCATGTCGAACTAAAAGATCAGTTATCGGGGAGACAGATACTACTGGTCCTCAAGCTCTGCTCGAACTTGGGCGGCAAATCTTTGCTGTTTCAATCTCCAGACATTCGCTGCGGCCTTGTTCTGTTTCGTCACAGTACGCTCCTGTTCAATTTCTGCCTCCATTGACTTTTTCAACGAAGGCTTGCAGACCCTGGACGGTTTGTGGGAAGAACTTTGGGAGTCTTTTTCTATAGTCAGTGCCAATTTGTGAGAATTGACCTTTGACAAGTTTGGCATGCTTGGCCTGTCGGGTGACCGCCTAATTAAATTAGCGCATATCAGACTAAGGAGCATGTACCTTCTTCCCATCAGAGAAACTCGGCGCCTTCCTTTTCTATGTCACCTATCAGCGAGGATTCAAAAGGTGACACCTGAGACTGATTTGGTCTGCACTCAGTAGCTGCCTGGGGGACTGTCGGAGGTTGAGTAGTGGAGCAATTATCATCAAGATCATGTAATTCCATCTCGTTTTGGATCTAGGCATTAGCCTCTGACAATTGAAGGGAATTGGACCTCTTGAAGAACACGGGTTTGTCCATGCTTTCTCGCCCAATTCATTCTTCCATCTTCCTCAGGTCCTCCATCGTCCTTACCATCATTCTCAATATCCTCATTTTTCTCGTTCTCTCCAATCTGCTCATCCAGAATAACAGTCGTCAACTCCCCGTAGATGTCTTCATCCTCTGACTCATCTTCAACAGGGTCAACACCTAGAGCTCTTAACTTCCGCTTTACTTCTCTGTTTTCATTGATTGAGCGATTTTGGAGAAGCCAATATGGTGCCCAGTCATTCTCTGTTTGACGGAGGAATTCATACTGATTCTTGAGCTACTCTCAGCAATGTAGTCGAGGGAGATACATCTTGAATGGCACCTCCGATCTTGACTGATGATTTCTTCATGAAACCGATAATCTTGTTGGTCTTTGGATTTCCATCTCCATCATATTGCACGTTCAACTCCCACCTATCATACGCTGTACGAACGCGGCCAAGGATGTTGGAATGCAATGATTCTGGATAGCCGAGAACTTGTTGAAAAATCTTAGCATTGATTGTTCCCGTGGGTTTGCGAACGAGTTGGGACTTGGACTGAGTCTTCACATTGGCAGTCTGTTTTGAGGGTTTGGAGGTTGCACAGATAGTGACGGGTGCGCTTGAAAGTCCTACAATGGCAGACTCCGTGATAATGCGAGGTTTTCGAGCAAATGCAGGCTTTGACTTCGAAGTTTCAACAACAGAGGTGTTCTTCGTTTTGGAAGAGTTTTGCATCGATTTCAAAGATTTCTTACTTGGTTTTCCATTCGACTCAGAGCCTGCAGGCTTGGTCTTGATGGATGCATTGGAACCAGAGTCTAAGAAGTGAGTAAACACAAGATTGCGGTGCACCTTTCTTGCTGCTCATGAACGCGTTTTTGTGCATTGCCAGAGCACGCTCGATAACTTCGCAGTGATGAGGGATGTCAAGATCAAAAGCTAGGTTGGAGGAACTCATTTTAGAGCAGTTTGAATGATGGATGCGATGCCGAGTTCAGGAATTCGAGTTGTTGAATTTGAGTACTTCGAAGTTCGAAAAAACAAAAGGCCATTGGTGCAAAGTACGGTTGCTCCAGCAACAATACAAAAACATTGTCCTTCACTGAGCGTCCAAGCCATTGGCAATGAATTCAACCAAGCTCTGGTGCAATTGTCCGTTACATCCACCCGGGAAGCCAAAGCTTGTAGGACGTACAACATATTATCGTCATAAAAACCAAGAAAGAGTATTTCAACTTGACGCAAGAAGTGAAGTTGTTGAAGAGGATTTGGCCGAAAATGAGTCTGAACTTGAAGAGGAATTAGAAGATGATATGGGGGAGGAAGAACCTGAAGAGGAAGAGAACTTGGAGTTGAATGAATCTGAAGAGGAAGATGATATCTATGTCGATGTATCAATGACGGATTCATACGATGAAAGCCGGAGGACCCTAATCGATTCGGTTGAACGGAATATTGGAGACAGCGAAGATGAAGCTCCAATAGATTCGGATTTCTATGGATTTGACAATCGAGACTTAAGCATCATTCAGAGTATGCGTGCGCCGTTTCATGCGCTGATATAGGTCTCCCAATGGACCCCCAAGTTCAGCAACTTCTCGAATTGCTGAATTGGAAGTCATTCTACGGTATATCTGACAATGCCTTCGCCTCGCTGCAGACGATCCTTAATACCAATATCCCCACCGGCAATGCACTTCAAGAAGAAAACGACTCACCTTAAACGCCTGAAATGCCGTCTCCATTAGTGTCAAAGTCAAAGAGGGCGGCATTATTCTTTCTGCGCCATTTCACAGGATTGCAGCCTAGATATTACGACTGTTGCCCTCGATCGTGCTGTGCATTTACTGGCGACCATTCGGATGCCGAAAACTGTCCTTGTGGTGTGTCCAGATATATCAGTTTGAACGAGAAGCAGATTTCAAGGAAACAGTTTTGTTACCTTCCACTGATTCCACGTCTACTCATATTTTATTCGAACTCGTTGCAGAGCAAGCTCTATCAAACGTACCCAATGTCGCTTTTCGATAGTCAACATCAACAGGGAGGCTGGCGCGACTGTTGGGATGGCACTCTTTTTCGAGAGCATGTTAATTCATTTCAAGAGCCACTCCACCTGGTCTTCGGCTTTTTCACGGATGGTGTTCCGGTTGTAAGGCA
>VBAU01000299.1:4236-6427 GCA_005883855.1 Bacteroidota bacterium | reverse complement strand
CTAAACTGTGGAACAGTAATAATAAAAAGCCCTTATTGATATGTTGGAATTTTGGAGATAATCGTGACACTTGTATTCAATATTCCACGACTTACACAGGAAGCTATGCGGTATTCCACCGCTATTACCACGCGGGCACGTACAATGTTTGCGTAAAAGTTAATTATGATGGAGGTTGCCAATCATACTACTGCCACGAAGTACAGGTGGGGGAACGCGATAGTTGTTCTGTAAGTTTTGAAACCGTTTCTCAAACCAATAATGCACTCGGAAAATATTTCCTCCCTAAACTTTGGAACAGTAGTAATAAAAAGCCTGTACTGATATGTTGGAATTTTGGAGACAACCGTGACACATGTATTCAATATTCCACGAGTTACACAGGGAGCTATGCCGTATTCCACCGCTATGAACACACGGGTAACTACAATGTTTGCGTAAAAGTAACTTATGATGGAGGTTGCCAGTCCTATTACTGCCATGCCGTTCAAGTTAGTGAGCCGGATAGTTGCAAGGCAGACTTTGAAAAGATCGCCGTATCTACCGTAAATGACGGCAGGCTCATCTACTATCGGGCATTGCCATGGAACAATCATGACAAGAAGCCGTCACAGATCTGCTGGACCTTCGGAGACGGAAGAGACACTTGTGTTTCTTATCCTGAAAATTACACAGGTACCTACGCCATAGGTCATCGTTATGATCGCCCGGGTGTCTATGAAGTGTGCGTGAAAATAATTTATTACGGCGGTTGCGATGCGAAGAAATGCAAGATCCTGAACATCTTCTCTTTT
This sequence comes from Bacteroidota bacterium, assembly GCA_005883855.1. GTDB lineage: Bacteria > Bacteroidota > Bacteroidia > Chitinophagales > Chitinophagaceae > VBAU01. The sequence continues at coordinate 5,633 of VBAU01000299.1, read as the reverse complement.
ACAACACCGAGTGTCGTGTTCGCGTGTATGAAATAGTGCCATCGATCACAAGTTTGACAAGAGGATTTTATTTCACTTCATCGAATGATGTGAGGCCCACCCATGTTTGCTGGAGTTTTGGAGATGGCACAGACACCTGCATAAGTGTTGACCCAACATCTACAGAAATACCGCGTCGAATCAAGCATGAATATCCTGCACCGGGTGTTTATCGCGCCTGCGTAAAAGTATTATTCGCAAATGGATGCACTGCCAGCGATTGTGTAGAAGTGTCAATCAGAAGTTTCACAGATCTGTGTGGTGGGTATTACAGTGATTCGCTGATCAGCGCCGGTACTTACCTGTTCAAGGGATTTAGCATTCATAAACCTGATGATGCTGTTCTCGGCTATACATGGACTTTTGGCGATGGTTCTTCTGGTTCAGGGCAAACGGTAACTCACTCTTATCATGCGGCTGGTGTGTACAGGGTCTGCCTATTCATTAAAACGCAAAACGGATGTGAAACCAAAATATGCAACGATGTAAGAGTCGCAGGCGAGCATGAGGCCAGGTTACAACTATCACCGAACCCGGTGATCAACACCCTGCGTGCAATATTCTACTCGACACATAACGAAACAGTAAAGATCAAGATCATTAATGCGAGTGGAGCTGTGGTGAAAGAATACAGCCGCGATGCAGTAATGGGATCAAATACCTGGGAGTTTGACGTATCTGGATTGGTATCCGGAGCGTATTCGTTCGTTGTACAATCGCCGAACCAATTTGTGAGTGGGATCTTTTTTAAGTTCTAAGGTTTTTCTTTACATAAGGGCTAATAAGCACGGCCGTTCTGCGAGAGCAGGGCGGCCTTTTTCATTTCATCACGGCAAACCAAAGTCTCTACGGAAGCATTCGGTCTTGTTGCAGTCGTTTTAGAATTCGGAATTGTCCATGTGTGAGCACTTCGTCCGCGTCCTGAACTTCCAGTAAGGTGCCACGATTCAACATTTTAATTGCCGTTTCATAATAGGGTCGTAACTGCGGCGTCGTAACCAGGACTATTTTTTCATAATCTGCATGTGTCAATTCTTTCACCTCAGTCCCGATTAACAGGCCACTCAGATAATAATAATTTTCCTGTTTGGTGAATTTGTTGAATAGCTGGTGTGTTCTCACTCGAAAACTGCTATGCAATAGATTTGATTTCACGCTTTCCACAATGCCTCTTTCAAAGCTCTGTTTATTTTTCTCGTCCATAATTCCCGAACCTTCTTCGACACTAAAAGACAAAATACTCGTGGTTGACAGCAATCTGAAGAACTCGCCCGTCATGTACGTTTTAAACCCTATTACGTTCTGCCGCTCTACAATGATGTGTTTGGAGTGTGTACCAGGAAAAACAAAAATTATTT
>VBAU01000299.1:0-4163 GCA_005883855.1 Bacteroidota bacterium | reverse complement strand
GGATACGATCACGACGTTTGCGTTCGGTGACTCTCCATGTTCCAATACTTTAATAATTAAGTCCGATCCGTCAACAGAAAAAGGAAGTTGTTTGTAGGGAAGATCCATCATTCCGATGCTCGATCCAACCATCCCTGAGAGAATCACTGGCGTCGCGCTTAACGAATACCCCAGGATTTTTTCAAACTCTCGAACATGCGCCAGGATAATCTCAAGATAGAAAGATAAGCGAGCCTCTTCTGCCCTCCCCGCCGTCTTCCATGATTCAAAAGTTTCAGCAATACCCTTGCCTGCTACTTTTTCTTTAAGAATTGTAAGATTGGGAGCTTCCACCAGTCTTAATCGGAAAAATGACGTCCCCCAATCACAACTCAGAAATTTCTCCATTGATGTAAGTTCTTAGGATCAAGATATAGCCTCAACGAATTTGTTTGCGTTCTCAGTTACCTGTTTCAAATATTCCTCTGTTATTTTTTTCTTTGTATCAATCAGCGATGTGCCAATGCCGAAAGCCGCAGCACCTGCCTTTTTGAATTCGGAAATATTTTCCAGGGTAATCCCGCCAGTCGGCATCATGGGGACATGAGAGAGGGGGCCACGGAGGACTTTTATATATTCAGCACTCGAAGCCGGAAATATTTTGATTATGTCTCCGCCGTTTGAATAAGCATTTACAATTTCAGTAGCCGTAAAAGCTCCCGGAATACTGACCGCGCCGTTTGCTTTAGTGGCATGGATTGTGTCGACATCTACGTTGGGAGAGACAATGAATTTCGCACCCAATTCAATGACCGCTTTAGCCGTCTTTGAATCCAAGACAGTTCCCGCGCCAATTAACATTTCGTCATCAAATTTTTTAACTAGCTGCCCGATTACCGGCAAAGCATTGGATGAATTGAGAGTCACTTCCAGGATGTCAACGCCTCCTTGTTTCAGAGCGAGTGCGATTTGCAATACGTCGGCAGGATCCGCGCCCCGAATGATGGCGACTATTTTGTGTTTGAGAATTCGAGATAATACGTTCATTCTGCAGCTTTCCTGGAATCCTTGATTAAAAATTTTTTGCTGAGCTCATCATAAACCAAAATCAAATCATTCGACACTCCTTTATCGTCAAAAATCTTTTCCCAGGTGTTCAGCGGCTCCCAGATCATGGTTCCCTTACCTCTGTCATTGGGCAGATTAAAAGCTATTTGATTTACTTCTTTTTTCAATTGTGAATATTCGACCACAATAATATCCTTCGAATAGCGTGTGGCAAGGTCGGTAAGATTATTTTTTAAGTCATCTAACGTGCCGTGCCATTTGGGATAGTATGACTCCCCGATCACGTCAAAATAAACCCCGCGTGCTAGCATGTTGTCGAGAAAAAAAACGGATTCGTCATTCTGGCCACCAAGTGCAATGTGCAGCAACACAATAATGGATGGATCTACCTTCAACACTGCATTGGTTCCTGCCTTCACTAATTGCGCGAGGCTGTCGAGATGCTTCACATGACCATCTGGCCAGATCATCCCATGGTTGATCTCGTTTCCGATCTGCACCATATCAGGTGTTGTGCCTTGTTTCTTTAATTCTTCAATTACTCTTTTAGTGAACGCGTACACTGAATCTTTTAGCAAAGAAAAATCGAGTCCTTTCCATGCAGACGGTTTAAATTGTTTTCCCGGATCCGCCCAGGTATCACTGTAGTGGAAATCGAGCAGAAACTTCAAACCTGCCGCCTTAATTCTTTTTGCCATCTGCTTTGTATGCTCCAGGTCACAAAATCCTTTTTGGGGCGAGTAGCCGCTATCAGCGGCCGGATTATTAAAAATTCTCAGTCTGATATAATTGAACCCGTGATCCTTCAAAATTTGTATTGCGTCCTTTTGGATTCCCTTATCGTAGAACTTCATTGCCCTGTCTTCCAATTGCGGCAAGAACGAGATGTCGGCGCCCAGGACTTTTCCAACTTTCTTTTTATTTGTTGGAGTACGATTGCCGTTCATTGCAGCTGCGGAAACTGTGGGTGATATCGTAAAAATATCTGTTGAGCCAGTGCGCAAGCCTTCGGCTTTCGCTTCAAATCTAATTGTACTGGGAGTTTTACCACCCTGGATAATTACCTGGCATTTCCCGTTGAATAGATGACGTTGCCACGGCCCGTTAAGAACTTTGTCTGCCTCGTGACTACTGGGGTCACCATTCCCCACGCCAATTATTTTTGCATCACCGCTAATCACGAACTGAACTAAGTTGCTTGCATCAGGCACCTCACTCCCGTGTTGATCCACCGTGGTTATATTGATCACCGCCGCGTCTTCTCCATCTGCAAGCATCGTAGTTTTGTAAGGCGTTACAACGACTTCAACCGGTGCGCCGGTTGTTTCAACTTTTGTGGTAAGCTTTCTTCCATTTTTATAGCCGATGGCCTCCAGCGTTCCTGGTTCGTAATTGACTGCCCATTGCAGATGCCCGTTTCGTGGCATATCTTTTTTGCCCAGGGTCTTTCCATTTAAAAACAATTCCACATTTTCAGCGTTGGAGTTTACCCAAACATCGATCGGCTGCCCTGTTTTTGCTGACCAATTCCAATGCGGCGAGATGTGCAGGACATCTTTATCAGACCACCACGATTGGTAGTAGTAGTAAATGTTCTTTGGAAAGCCACACATATCCATAATACCAAAATGCGAATTGATATTGGGCCATTGGTAAGGTGTGGGCTCACCACGATAGTCAAAACCAGTCCATACAAAACCTCCTATCCACCAGTCGTTTGGAGCACATAATTTCCACCATGTTTCGGCAGTGCTTGCCCACCAGGGTGCGGTAATATCCTGGTCGGGAACATAAGCACGAACGGAATCTTTTTCGTAAATGCCACGTGTAGTCACGGTGCTTCCCATCTCTGTTCCCATCAGCGGTTGATTCGGATGATCCCTGTGATATTCCGCGGCCGCAAATTGCCGATAATTAAAGCCACGAACCGGGATAACTTCATTCACACCTTTAAACACATTGGGTACATCGGCTGCATATGTACATGTTCGTGTGGGATCCAACTCTTTTTGTTTGGCGACAAAAGTTTGAGCCAGCCTCTTTCCAAAACTGGAGGTCTGCACTTGCCATTCTTCATTCCCTATCGACCAAAGAAAAACCGAAGGATGGCTCCTGTCCCTTTTTACTAATCGTTCAAACTGGCGGATATATTCGGGACTACTATTCAACAAACGATTTTCATCAAGCACAAGCATGCCCAAACTATCGCAAGCGTCAAGCAATTCCGGCGTAGGCGGATTGTGACTTGTGCGGTATCCATTCACGCCCATGTCTTTTAGCAAACGAACACGGTAGTACTGCAAGTAATCGGGTAAGGCCGAACCAACACCCGCGTGATCCTGGTGGCAACACACGCCATGTATTTTAACATATTTTCCGTTCAGAAATAAACCCTTCGTAGGAATGCTGACATCACGAATTCCAATTCTTAAACGCTGGTCGTCGACGATTTTTCCATTGACCTTTACTATCGCAGCAACTCTATACAGGTATGGATTTTCCAGTGACCATAATTTCGGATTAGTGACTGTAATTTTTTGTTTGATCATTTTTGACCCGCTTACGGTGAGAGAAACAGGTTGCTCTGCGGTTTTTCCAATGATTTTTCCGCCGCGATCGGTTATCACTGCGCTAACCGAACAGTTTGCGGAAGCGAGTGCGTGATTTTCGACGGTTGTTTCAATATTTACAACAGATGAATTTTTTTGAACGTTCGTGTAAACAAATACTCCATTTTCTGCGATGTGAACATTATTATACTTGTTCAGCCACACATGCCTGTAAATTCCCGCGCCTTCATAAAACCATCCCTCGTATTCACTGGCATCTACGCGCACCGCCAACACGTTTTCGTGATCGTAGTTGATATAGTCAGTAATGTCAAATGAAGCTCCTGTATAGCCACTTAAATTATTTCCTACGTAAAACCCGTTAACCCAGAAATTAGCATCGCGAAATACTCCATCGAATTGAATTTGGAAGCGCTGCCCTGAATCCGACCTGGCAACGGTGAAATGTTTGCGATACCAACCAATACTTGTCTCGGGGAATAAGCCACCAACAGGCTTATATCCATGCGATATCACATCAGCGTTGTTGACATTTGCGAACGGAAG
>VBAU01000298.1 GCA_005883855.1 Bacteroidota bacterium | reverse complement strand
ATATTGGATTGGTTTTGCGTAACAAAAAATTAAACCCAGGCTAAGCTAGCTTTTTTACGATCGACGTTGATGATTTCCATTCGCCCGAAAGGTTTAACATCGTTCCAGTTTCTAGGCCAGGGCGCCCTTCACCAGTTTCATTGCCGTTGGGGCTGGCTTTGTGTTATCTGCGAGCAGGCCGTAGTCGATAATTACTCTCAATATTTCAGCTACCCCCCAGGCTTGTGCGGCGCAACCCTTCGGCGAGTGAGGCGGATCTGCATCAAAGATTTCTGCAACGCTTCCAATACAACCGTCATTCAAATGATAGGCAAAGTTTTCAATGACCACTCTCGCTTGTTCTTTGTTGCCTATAGGCTGCACCTTCATTATCGCATCCACATAGGCACCTAACAACCAACTCCACACCGTGCCCTGGTGATAACATGAGTCTCTTTTAAAGGAATCACCCTCGTAACAAGAAGTATAAGACACGTCCCCTGGAGATAAACTTCTTAAACCAACCATTGTGTAAAGTCGTTTCGTCACAATCTCGAAAACCTTTTTAGCCCTCTCATCTTCGATCAATTCAAAAGGCAGACTGATCGCAAATAATTGATTCGGCCGCAAACTTTCGTCCTTCTCGCTTCCATTTACTACATCGTACAAGTATCCTTTTGCCTCATCCCAAAACTGATCGTTAAAACTTTTCTTTGTGACCAAAGCTTTCTCTCTTATGTGAATAGCCTCATCATTGTTGCCGTTCAATTCAAGAAAATATGCATAGATCAGAAGAGCGTTATACCAGAGTGCATTTTTTTCCACCGCTTTTCCCGTCCGCGGCGTTACAACCCAATCGCCTATCTTAGAGTCCATCCACGTCAGTTGAACTCCCCGCTCACCCGAATAAAGCAGGCCATCGTCCGTAACGTGAATATTATATCTCGTTCCTTTGAAATGCCATTCAATTATTTCCTGCAAGACAGGTAACAGTTCATTCAACACGAATTCTTTGTCGCCAGTCGCCTGCAGATACCTATAAATCGCAATGAAATACCACAGTGTACCATCTACATTATTATACTCGGGAGGTTCACCATAATCCTGGAAACGGTTCGGCAGCATTCCCTGGCTAACAGTCTTTGCAAAAGCTGCTAGTATTTTCTTTGCGTCACTATAGCGACCAGTACTTAGGCAAAGACCGGGCAGGGAGATCATCGTATCTCTTCCCCAATCAGTAAACCAGTGATAACCTGCAATCACTGTTCTCAAATCTTCACCACGCCTGACAATAAATTGATCGGCCGCTAATACGAGCTGTCGCAATGTTTCATCGCCGGGCTGTTCCTTCAATAACTCTTTTTTCCTGTTCTCTTCTTTTCGAAATAATTCATGAACATCTTTCTCAACAGGATCATCAGTTGAGATTAAGATTCCCAGGGAGTCGCCTTGTTTTAGTGAAATAGAAAAATTTCCAGGCGTAAAAAGGTCCTCCACAAAGTCAAGGCCCCGGTATTTTTCTATGTCGTAGTTAAAATGAAAATACCAGCTGGGATTGTGGCGATAATCACCACCGGGGATTTTGATGAAAATATCCGGTGTTCCATCATACAGCCTGGTCTTGAAAACGTCATTTGAAAAGTTCGCTTCACGTCGTACCGCATCATTGGCCCGCATCAAACCATGATACCCCCTCACTGTAAACAACGGCAATAGTTCAAATGTGAATGGTTGGTCAGCTTTTATCACATCATAAATAATGAAGGTTGTATTTTCACCATGCACCATGCCAATGGTTTTCGTCAACTGTATTCCAGCGACTTCATAGGTGAATTGTGGAAACAAATCTTTTGTAAACGAAAGTTGATGCTGGTTGCCATTGGGATGTATCACGCCCCCATAATTGTTTACTCCTAATTCAAACTGCTGATTGTTTACAATAATGGTTTCATCTAACTTCGAAACCAAAGCCATTCGTTCTGCCGGTGGTACGACGGCTGCCACTAACAACCCATGGTACCGGCGCGTATTGCAGCCGATGATAGAAGAACCTGCCCAACCGCCAAGTCCGTTTGTCTCCAACCACTCATGCCGGATCGCTTCTTGATAATTGCGTAAGATTTCTTTGTCTTTTTTAAGTTGCATAGTCTCTTGTTTCACTCGATTACTTAAGTCCACGACGAGTGAGATCGTTTTAAGGTTTGTGTGATTATGCGGCTATCGTTGTGTTGGGAACAACTCAGGCAATTCTTTTTGTTAGAATATAATAACTATGTCCATTCGGGAAACCATTCAGTATAAGCTCTGCCTTGTACCCATACTTTTCATAGAAATGCGGAGCTTGAAAGCTATAACTTCTAACGAGAATAGTGAGGCATCCTCTGCTTTTTGCTTCGGCTTCGGCTGCTTCCAATAACATTCTTCCGATTCCATTTTTCCGAACATTTTCACCTACCCAAAGTTGTGTAATTTCACATGCACCTGCCCAGGTCCATCCGGCAATGCCTCCAATAATTTCTTTGTTTTCACCTCTAACAATTCTGGAAAAAAGGCGGCCGTCATCCTTGTTAAGTGTACCGGAGTTATGCTCGTAAATTTTATCTTCAAGTAGTTGAACTAGTTGCTGCGAATCTGTGCCAGACTCCAAGCGATACGTTTTCTTCATTACTTTATGAATTGCCTTTCAACTTTCACCTACTGAAGTAATGGATTTGCCAAAGAAAGACTTGCGCCTGGCATCTCTTTCTTCGCTTCTCTTTTAAATAAACTGATCCTGTTGATTAGTTCTGCTACAACACCTGTCCACCCGGTTTGATGAGAAGCCCCTACTCCTCTCGAACTGTCACCATGAAAATACTCATAAAACAAAACCAGGTCGCTAAAATTCGGATCTGTTTGATAAATCTTTTCACTTCCATTCACCGGTCTTGCACCATTTTCATCTTTTTTAAAGATCGACACCAATCTTTTCGCTAATTCATTCGATATTTCTCCAAGGTTCATCTGTTTTCCCGAACCGCTGGGAAACTCAACTTGCGATTCATCGCCATAGTACTCTGAATATTGCTGCAGTGAGTGTACAATGAGGTAATTCATTGGCATCCAGACTGGCCCTCGCCAGTTGGAGTTGCCGCCAAACAAAGACGTGTTTGACTCACCTGGCTGATAGCTCAAACCGAATTCCTGCCCGTCAATATTTACCATGTACGGCGTTCCATGTATCCTGGATATAGACCGAATACCGCCTGGGGACAAAAACTCCTGGCTATCAAGCAGAGCCTTCAATAGTTTTTCAATCCGCTGACGCGGTACGAGTGACAGTAAGATATCGTCGTGATCTTTCGATTCCTCGATGACTTGATACGCATTATTTTTTTCCCGGTATTTCTGAAACCATTTTAGCCGGGTATGGAAATCAGGAAGTTTTTTCAGCAAGTCCTTTTTGAGGGTCAGCACAGCAAATAGAGTCGACAACCCCACGAGCGACCGCACTTTCAAAGGGATATATCTTCCGTCGGGTAAGGCGAGAACGTCATAAAAAAATCCTTCGTCCTCATCCCAACTTCCCGTCCAACCTTCTCCAATACGATTCAATGATTCAGCGATATAGACAAAATGCTCAAAGAATTTCGTTGTGACATCTTCATAA
>VBAU01000297.1 GCA_005883855.1 Bacteroidota bacterium | reverse complement strand
TATGGACGAAAGCGGTTTTCTATCGGAAAGATAAATGCGACACGCATAATTATTAACAAGAAGCTTCGCATTAAATATCAAGCTGAACCAGGTCGGCAGGAATGGGTTTCGGAGAAAACCTCTCGTCTACCTGGATACCAGCTGATATAGCATTGACGTCGAATTTCTCTTGCTGGAATTTCTCTTGCAATTCACGGGGATATTCATGGCTCGGAATGGTTGCAGCGCTGTGTGAAGCAGCCACTCGTGAAAAAGCCGATGGTCAGACTTGAGTTCTCATTTGCGATGGACACGGAAGTCATGTAAATGCTGATTTTATTCGCCATTGTCGAGAACATGACATTGTCCTACTTATTCTTCCTCCCCACAGTTCGCATTTAACTCAACCTCTCAATGTCGCTGTCTTCGGACCCCTCAAAAAAGCAATGGCGGTGGAGTTACAACACATAATTCATACGGAGGTTCTTCGTATTCAAAAAGCTGAATGGATGAGTGCATACGTTCGTGCTCGTACCAGAGCATTATCTTCGTCAAATATCATTTCCGCTTTCTCCGGTGCTGGCTTGTTTCCTTTTTCACCGTCCAAAGTTCTTCGTCGCATTCCCGAAATCAGACACGAATGAGGCGCTACCACTCGATCGAACACTCGATCCAGCAATTATTCCAAGCTCGCCCATCGAAGTTTCAACGTTTCAAACTGC
>VBAU01000296.1 GCA_005883855.1 Bacteroidota bacterium | reverse complement strand
ATATCCTCATCTGCATATCGCTTATCAGTTGCAGTTCGGCTGGACGAATAAAGCCGAGCAACAGAATATAACATCAACTACATTAACTTTACTCAGCAACAGTCCGGGCTAACGAATCAGGGAATATCGGCACATCAGAAAGCCCTGGCCGTTAGCTGCAATATTTACAATGGCTCGAATCCTAACATTAATTATTCTTTTGTGGATATTTGAATCATGTCGAAGTGCACGTAATTCGAACAGAGTAGCACACCCAGTTCCTGCAAGCTTTGATGACACAATTAATGCCACCATTCAAAGACTAAACAACTGTCAAACTTGCAACTATATCGTTTACAAGGTAAAGTATGGTAATTGTTTTGGCCCAAGCTTGTCTGGTTTTTCACATATTATTTGGACAAATGGAATACAGGCAGAACTTAGAAATATTGAAGCTAAACAAAACAACGTGACGGACAAGGTATCCAACACCGTATCGCCAATGTTTTTTGACTTGTTGGTTAATAATCAGGTTGACACTATAAAAACACTTCCGAAACCTGGTGTCACAATGGATCCCGTTTCTTATTGTGACATATTAATAAAACGAGGAGCATTGATCTTTAATAAAAGGTTTGAAATGACACCTTTCTTTTCATCACAAGACACATTGCACCCTCTTTTTGTTTTTGTCAAAAAGTTAATTCAATAATACTGCTGCCAACAGGCAGTTTTGCGTCAGCAGGGGGCGACGAACATATCCTCATCTTAGTTCTACTGTCGACTGCATATTCAGCCGACCGAAATCCATGGGAGGATTCTTCCAAAATTCAGTATCTTATCAGCGTGAGATGTCATATGCCAAAACTAGCCTTATTACTGTTTCTCGCCGCATTGGTTGCTTCTTGTTCTAAAGATTCGAATATCGATCCCTCAAAGGCAACTTTTCAGTATAAAGTAAATGGGAACCTAGTTATCATAAAAAATATCAGTGTCGCCGATAGTGAATATATCCTATTCAAGAAAACACGATGGGGTACATATTCGATTGGAGGATACAAGGGCGCTAGCACTGAAATGCGCTTTGGCATCGTATCTGACAGTTTAACTATTGGAAAGTATATATATGACAGTGCATCTGCCTCGGCGATTACTACGTGGGGATACCCGTCCAACATTAATGTGATCGTGTTCTACAATGGGCAACTATCCGCCTTGGCTTACCTCGGCGACAGTGTGATTATCAACGTTACCGCTTACTCGAACGGGTACGCAAGTGGTGACTTTACAGCCAAACTAACTCCGGCTCGTACTGCCGCATTCGATTACTCAAAAAGAGGAACAACACTAATAACCGAAGGACTTTTTAAGAATATACCTTGGGCATACTGAATTAACCCGACGACTTTAGGAGAAAAAAACGAGTAGGACTTGATGAAAAGTGACCCCGTCAGGATTCAAACCTGAAACCTTCTGATCCGTAGTCAGATGCTCTATTCAATTGAGCTACGGGGCCAATTCGTTTATCAACTATGTCAATCCACATCCTCTATTCTCCCGATAGCTATCGGGATGAGCTACGGGGCCATTAATATAAGGGTCGCAAAAATAACGGAAAAATTGCTTTGAGGCAAACCTATAAAAAATCCACCCCTGAGGAATCAGGGGTGGGTGCTATTGAAACGAAAACCAACGATTATTTCCGCTCTCGGACGGAAGTTGCTTATTGACGTATTTGAATTGTCGAAAATAAAACAGGCCGATAATGTTAAGACTGATTTTGAAAATATGATTGGATGATTTTGATCATACTTTCTGCCGACACAGAGGTCTATAAAGCAAAACTTACGTGAGCCATGCCTCTCAGCTTTTGTGTGGTTTGGTTTTCGGCAAAATTTTGCGCTAGTGGTAACTGAGCGTTGAAGCCTATGGCTATTTTATTAAACGCAATCTCCAGTCCAGCTGACCCCTGCAAAATGGATCCGCCAGTTAAATTTATTTTGCTGCTTTGCAATTCACTTGCGTTCGTTTTCTCATAGAGGACACCCAGATTGGGACTAATGATAGTTTTAGAAATGGCGAGAGGATAGTAAGCAAAGCTGCTTGCCAAAAACTTATTCCCAAACTTATATTGCTCTTTGTTAGTTGAATTCATTTTGTAGGTTGCCGTTGTATTGATCCCGAATTTATCAATGCGCACATTATACATTGCATTGAACAAAATATCAGTGCTGCCCGAACCCAGTTGCATGTTCGCAGCCGAGGCTACATCAGGGTTGGTGTCATCGATCTCAAATTTTCCGGTCTTTAATTTTATTCCGCCACCAATCCACAATTGTTGCGAAAAAGTTCGGTCGTTGCTATTCACTGAATTAATGTCAAACACTTTGTAGTTCGCTAACAACGTGATGTCGCCTAAGCCAGTTTGCTTTGCAATTCCTTCATCAGAATTCTGGTAGTTATGATTAAATGGAACAAACATGAGCAATTGTACCTTCTTGCCCAGGTTCCAGCCTCCCCACAATTCAATGGTTTGATAAAAATCCCTGGAATATTGGCTTGGATCGCTTGCCAAACGCGTGTTGAAACTGTTGAAATGATATCGAACGCCAAAAAATTTATGATTGAACTGAGGCAAAATGCCAATATAGAAGTTGTTGACACCACAACCACAAATCTCACATGCCCGGACGTGAGAAACGGATACTATGATTACAACGACAAGGAATAGTTTTTTCATGCAAGTTTGTGTATTGTCCAGGAAGTGTTTTCCAAAATGATACAAAGATCGTGCTTGCGATCAATTCAACATTGTTTTTTCCCGGTTAAATGCTTCGACTGCCTTTGGAAACAGAATATTATTTTCAAGATGAACCTGCTGGTGAAGGTCCTTCTCGAACGCTTGTAGCGCGGTAAAAGTCAAACGATACGTTGTACAAGCGTCCGCTGGAGGAGTGTATTTGTTTGACAAGGGGCGAATTTGTTCGAGGCATCTCCCTGCAGGACAATAGTGTCTGTAAAGCGGTGTCAAAAACATTGTGGCCCGCTTCGCTGGATTATGATCAATGTCATTTTTTCAAATGATATTGATCACAGTCGTGTTTGATCAGAATATAGAGTGTCGTGAATTGAGAGGGTAAACATGATTTCATAAGGTCTCTGAAAAACTGCAAACAGTTGCTTTCCGTGTTTTAATTTTGCCTGGTGAAAGAAATAAAGCCTCTAAAAAGAAGCAAACAACTTGCGCCGCTTTCCCGTGAACATCATGACGCCCTGGTGTTTCTGTTAAGACTTAAACAAGGGCTAAAAAATGGAACTGCTTCTTCATTGATGTCCGATTACGTAAAATGGTTTTGGATGAATAATTTAAAGCATCATTTTGACCAGGAAGAAAGGTTGTTGCTTCCCGTTTTAGCCCAGGAAGATGAGATGGCGACTCGTCTAAAGAACGAACACCAAACCATTCGCAGCCTTGTCTCCAAAAAGCTGAACGAAATGGAGATCGCGTTACTCTCAGAATTGCTGAATTCGCATATTCGATTTGAAGAACGTGAATTATTCCCCCATATTGAACGAAGAGCTACCGCAGAGGAGTTAAATGAAATTTTCAAGCAATTGGATCACCCCACTCAATGTCAAACCGGCTGGACCAACAAATTCTGGACGAGTAAAAAAAAGTAGCTGCTTCCAGCTTCCTCAAAGATTCTCAGATTGCCGATTGGCATGACCACTATCATTGTTTGCTCTGATATTAATCAAGGAGCAAGAAAGTGTTATCGGATACTTTCGGTCGGGCAAACTAAAATACTTTTTATGATATTTTCCAAATCGTTCGGATACGCACTGCGGGGTATTTTGTATGTAGCCATGATGAGTGACGAAAACAGGAAGATTCGTATTGATGAAATGGCCAGTCGTCTTTCGGTACCTCGTCATTTTCTCGGCAAGATCATGAATAAGGTTGTCAAGAAGGGAATTCTCAACTCAACTAAAGGGCCAAATGGTGGATTTTGTCTTAATGCCGCAACGCGTGACACTTCACTTCTGACCCTGGTTGAGTTAACGGAGGGACTAACGCAGTTTGATGGCTGCGTGCTGAGACTCAGGAAATGTAACGAGGATCATCCTTGTCCCCTACATCACCAAACAATAGCGT
>VBAU01000295.1:4176-4596 GCA_005883855.1 Bacteroidota bacterium | reverse complement strand
TATGGAAAAGTACAGACCACGGTGCTACATGGAGTTTGCTGCCGTCAACAACCAATTTCTATAATGTTTCCAAAATCATTTGTGACGCATCAGGAAATGTATACGTAGCCACAATTGGTAGCGGCTCCGGACTACAGCGTTCGACGGATGGTGGGACAACCTGGACCAATATCACGCCCACAACGCCCGGTGGTGGAACAAGAATAGCGGATATTGAATTGAGCAGCACCGGAAGAATGCATGTGAGCAAAGGATACCTCAGTCCAGCAGCCAATCAAACCGGATATTTTTATACGGATAATCCTTCAACTGTTACATCGGGAACGTGGACATCACCCGTGGCGGCGTTTACTTCTACGCAATACAATGTAGACCTCGCGACAAGCGGCAACACGTTGTATGCATTGCCAAGCAATTCGA
>VBAU01000295.1:0-4085 GCA_005883855.1 Bacteroidota bacterium | reverse complement strand
TTCAACACAGGGTTGGTATTGTTTAGCCATTGCGGTGGATCCTTCTAACTCAAATAATGTAATAGTGGGAGGATTGAATTGCTACAGAACAACGAACGGAGGCACAACATGGTCTCAAATTTCAGTTTGGATCTCAGGCATCTCAGGCACTGTTTCAAACTATGTACACGCCGACCAACATGTCGTCGCATGGAACGGGAACCAGATTCTGATAGGTTCCGACGGCGGAATTTTTTATTCAGCCAACGCAGGAACTACTTTTTCAGACCGAAATACAAATCTTCGCCTGAAGCAATTTTATTCATGCGCGATTCACCCAACCAGCACCAATTATTTTTTAGCAGGAGCTCAGGACAATGGAGTACACCAGTTTAATGGAGCAGGACTTACCAGCAGCGTGGAAGTATCGGGCGGGGACGGTGCCATCGTAGCTATCGATCAAAATCAGCCGTCTTATCAATTCGGTGCTTATGTCTACAATCATTATCATAGAAGCACCGACGGGGGAAATACATGGTCAGACTTTGATTTTTATAAAGGGAGCAATCCGCTAAATTTTACCGACTTCGGTTCATTCATTAATCCATACGATTACGACAATGCGGGCAATGCCATCTATGCGGGGTCGGGGAGCGGTGAATTCTTCCGATGGACGAATCCTCAAACCCTCAGCCCGGGAACTTATCACTCCGGCGGTTCAGGATTTCCTGCTGGAGTTTCCATCGTGTCAATATCTAATTTTGGTGGCAATGTTACAACTGTTTCCGTCTCACCATACACTAGCAATCGCGTTTACTTCGGAACGTCTGGCGGAAAAATAGTTCAGGTGAACAATGCTAAGACGATTGCAAGTGGCTCCGCCGGGACAGATATCACGGGCAGCGGAATGAGCGCTTCCACTGTTTCATGCATCGCCGTCGGCTCGAACGATAACTATTTATTGGCTACATTCTCTAATTATGGCGCTAGTCATGTTTGGATGAGCAGCACCGGAGGTGGAGCGGCCGGATGGACGGATATTTCCGGCAATCTACCAGACATTCCAGTAAGGTGGGCAATGTTTTATCCAAGCGACAATACTCAGGCCATTCTCGCTACTGAAATGGGCATATATGAGACAACATTTATTAATGGCGGTTCAACTGTTTGGGTTAGAAACTCGACATTTCCTGTGGTTCGTACCGATATGGTGAAACTTCGTGCGTCTGATCTCATTGTCGTAGCCGCTACCCATGGACGTGGGTTGTGGTCAGCAAGTCTTCCCATTTTGTTGCCCGCTTCCCTGATAAATTTCCAGGGACATCTTAGTAATAATGAAATACTACTCAATTGGAGTACGGCTTCCGAGCACAATTCAAAAAGCTTCGACATTGAAAAATCAACCGATGGCTCACATTTTTACCTGGTCGGTTCTCAAATTGCGGCTGGTAATAGTGCATCACAAAAAAATTATAGTCTAACGGACAGGCAAGTGAGTGAATTGAATTATTACCGTTTGAAAATGGTTGACATTGATGGAAACTTCCAATATAGCCAAACAATTCTCATAAAAGATCCCGGTGCGCGTCAAAATGTTTGGGTGTTGAATAATCCTTTTGCCACAGTCATTAAATTACGATTTGCCAAAACCGCTCATCTTGCCCAATGTGATTTGATCAATGTTTCAGGGGCTAAAGTTTATAGTAAGAATTTTGCGGGTGCCCCGGATGTTACGCTGGACTTGAGGGATATTCATCTTGCACCTGGCGCATACTTCCTGAGAACGAATGTTGATGGGCAGTTGTTCATCCGAAAGCTGATCAAAGAATGAGTTGTATACTCATTTCAATTTTCTCATTGCCTTGTACAAATTGATGAGTCCATTGGTCGAGCTATCATGCGCATCTACTTTTTCATCGCCTTGCAACTCAGGCAGGATTTTGCTGGCTAATTGCTTGCCCAATTCAACACCCCATTGATCAAAACTGAAAATATCCCAGATAACGCCTTGAACAAAAATTTTGTGTTCATACAGGGCGATTAGTTTGCCCAAAGTAAATGGAGTAATCTTTTTTATGAGGATAGAATTCGTCGGTCTGTTTCCGGGAAATACTTTAAAAGGCAAAAGCTTTGCGATAGCCTCTGCCGTTAATCCGGCTTTCTCCAATTCTTTTTCGGCTTCTTCATCTGTCTTTCCATTCATCAATGCTTCGGTTTGAGCAAAAAAATTGGAAAGAAGTTTCTGATGGTGATCGCCAATCGGGTTATGCGTCTGCGCTGGCGCGATGAAGTCGCATGGAGTTAAAATAGTGCCCTGGTGAATGAGCTGGTAGAAGGCATGCTGTCCATTGGTGCCGGGTTCACCCCAAATGATCGGACCCGTGGAATACTCTACAGGCTCGCCTTTCCGATTTACCATTTTACCATTGCTTTCCATGTTGCCTTGTTGAAAATAAGCGGCAAATCGATGCATGTATTGATCATACGGGAGAATCGCTTCGGTTTGCGAACCAAAAAAATTGGTGTACCAAACTCCCACCAAGGCCATCAGCACAGGAATGTTTTTTTCAAAAGGTGTCTCTCGGAAATATTTATCAGTTTCATGACCGCCTCTCAATAGCTGTTCAAAGTTTTTGGTACCGATCGTTAAGGCAATCGATAAACCAATTGCACTCCATAATGAATAACGTCCACCAACCCAATCCCAAAACTCGAACATATTATTCTTGTCGATACCAAATTTTACGACTTCTTTTTCATTGGTAGAAAGCGCGACAAAGTGTTTGGCAATATGTTTTTCATTTTTTGCTTTCTTTAGAAACCATGCTCTTGCTGTGTGAGCATTGGTCATGGTTTCCTGGGTAGTAAAGGTTTTTGAGGCAATAAGAAAAAGAGTTCTTTCCGGTTTTACTTTCTTAAGCGTTTCCGCGATGTGAGTTCCATCTACATTAGAAACAAAATAGGCTTGAATGTCTTCTATCCAGTAAGGTTTTAGCGCTTCCGTTACCATTAAAGGACCCAGGTCGCTGCCGCCAATTCCAACGTTGACAATATACTTGATCTTTTTTCCAGTATATCCCCTCCATTCTCCTTCATGCACCTGGTCACAAAAGGTTTTCATTTGCTTCAATACCTTTTTCACAAGAGGCATCACGTCCTTCCCCTCGGAATACATTGGTTGCTTGGAAAAATTTCTCAGTGCCACATGAAGCACGGACCTGTTTTCTGTTTCATTGATCTTGTCTCCATTGAACATCGCTTCCATAGCGTCCTTTAGTTTGCATTCCTCTGCTAATTGTAAGAGCAACGCCATTGTTCTTTCATTGATGATATTCTTTGAGTAATCAAAGAATATGTCATCAATGTTCGTAGAAAATTTTTTGAAGCGTTCCGAATCCTCCTGGAACATTTTCTTGATGCTGCCCCTCTTCATTTCCTGATGGTGTTCTCTGAGCTGCTGCCAGGCACTGGTTTCGGTGGGATTTATTTTTGGGAACATACAAGTGTTTTTGCGTTGACTAAAGTTCTTTGATCGTTTCAATTGTTTTATTAACCATTTTTTCGGTAACATCCATATGCAGAACCAGTCTTACGCGATTTTGCGAGATGGCATAACCTAAAATGTCCTTTTCTTTTAACCTTAACACGAGAACGGGAGCTGTGATGGTGTCATCCAGTTCAAAAATGATGATATTGGTCTCGACTGGAAGAACCATTTTTACAAAGTTCCTCTTACATAGTGCATCTGCAATTTCCCTGGCGTGAAGATGATCCTCTCTTAAACGATCAATGTTATTTTGTAACGCATAAATTCCCGCGGCTGCCAGGAATCCGGCTTGTCTCATTCCGCCGCCAAGAACCTTCCGCACTCTTCTTGCTTTTTTTATGAAATCTTGTTTTCCAATCAAGATACTTCCTACCGGGCAACCAAGTCCTTTACTCAGACAAACTGAAACACTATCAAAAATTTCACCGTATTGTTTTGGACTCTCACTTTTTTCTACCAGGGCATTGAATAGCCTTGCTCCGTCAAGGTGAAATTTTAGATTGTTTTCCGTGCAGACCTCCCGGATCCTTTTGATCTCTTCAAAATCATAACAGCTGCC
>VBAU01000069.1 GCA_005883855.1 Bacteroidota bacterium | reverse complement strand
TAATTCGGTTTGATATTGTATATATAGTTACCGACGACAGCGATCAACAAGCCTACTCCCGGCAGGACGAACCGGCCTTTGAATGCCATGTCCTCATGAATGCTGCTGTAAATGAGCATGCAAAGAACCGCTGCAAGAAATAAAGTTACAGCAAAGGCAATACGTTGCAACCTGCTTTTATTTTCTGGAGCATATCTTCTTGGGTCGATGCGGTAAACCTGCGGTAACAACAAATAAACAAGCAGATTTACGACTGTCAATATCACTGTCATAGTGATCAGCTCATTTTTGCTGCCATAGCGATCAACGACTCCTTTTAAATTAGCATGCAGAGGCACTGTATTAGGAACTGTATTCCAAACAATGGCCAGGTAAGTAGCGGGGGCGATTATAAACAGCCAGATAATGCGTTTTAAAAACTTATCCATAATTATTTCTTTTTCGTTTTGATTTGAAGCAACCATTTCATGATCTCATCTACAACAGTAGTATTAAGAGAGTAATAGATGAACTGTCCTTCCTTTTCAGCGATTACCAATTTGGCCTGCTTCAGCAGGTCCAGGTGATGAGAGATGCTGGGACCTGAAATGCGGAATCGCTCCACTATTTCGCCGGCCGTCATATCATTTTCTCTTAGTAATTCAAGTATCTCGCGCCGTGTCGGATCATTTAAACCTTTGAACACACTTTTCATACTTTAATTAAATGCTTGTATATTTAGACAAATGTCTAAATACTATTTCATATCACCAAACATTTTTTAATAAATATTTTTTGAAAAATCCGGAGAGCGGATGCCCAGCCTTACTTTAAAGTTGAACATTGAACATTGATCGTTGAGCCTTCCTGCCTGCCGGTCTCCGGCGGCCAGAGCCTTTGGCGACAGCACGCAGGCAAGCATTGAACATTTTTCTGCGGAGAAAGTGAATGCTCTCCAAACAAATCTTTCGGACAACACTCAACGCTCAATTCTCAATCCTAAGTTCAAGTAATAAATGCAAAGGGTAATTGTGTAAATTAAAAAGGGAAAACATCCGTCATGGAAATGAAGACGCGATCCCTTTTTACAATTATCTTATATGCATAAAGGTAGATCGTTTACTTGCTCGGCGAGATATTATTACCCTGCTCTCTGGAGTGCCTCTATCAATAAAAAAAATCGACTGCTGGCTTGAGGCACAGACGATGAATGTCTGTATTTGCAACTATTCCAACGGAACTCTTTTGGAGTAGCTCAAGCGATCGAAAATTCATATTTCAAAAATTCAAGAAGATCAAGCTGCCTACATATGATAGACGGAGTTACTATAAGTTGCCATTTTTCAGGCACCACATTGCGACCCATGCGATGCTGCGACTGAAAAGTAATTCTGATGCCCAACATTCGTTGTCTAATGATTGCGATTGATGTGACTACATACCTTTGTTGCAATCATGATGCATGAAAGATCCTTACGGTACGAGCTGTTGGTGATAATAAAGAGCCTTCTGAATGCCATGGCATTATTGAGAAAAAATGATCCACTGCGCATGGCGGCAGCTACAGCATTCTTTACCACCTTTGCATTGCCACCTATTATTTTCATACTGGCTCAGTTGTTTGGATTGATCATCGACAGTCAAGTCATCGGGCGTGGATTACTCGAACGCATTTCAAATATTCTGGGTACAGAAGGTGCGGGCCAGGTGAGACAAGTCATAAGAAGTATTCGTGGCTTTAGCAATGATTGGTATGTTCTGGCATTTGGATTTATTTTTCTTGTTTTTGTCGCTACTACATTGTTTGGCGTTATCAAAAACTCTCTAAATCAAATCTGGTCGATTGGCGTCAAGGAACATCCAGGATTTCTCTTCGGGTTGAGCATGCGGATGAAATCTTTTGCCGTGATCATGCTGATAGGTATTTTATTTTTTGCCGACCTGGTCTTCGATAGCCTTGGCACTGTGGCTCGCAATTACATAGATGAAATATGGAGGGGTGGGGGCATATATTTTAAAGGCATTTTAAATGAAACAGTAAGTGTGCTTATTGTGGCAGCTTGGTTTATCCTCTTGTTCCGTTTCCTGGCAGACGGCAAACCTTCATGGAGAGCTTCATTTATCGGTGGACTGGTGACTGGTATCTTGTTTACAGCCGGAAGATTGCTGTTACGTTTTTTATTGGTTGATAGCAACATTAGTCATTTATATGGTTCGTCTGCCTCCGTGATTTTGCTCTTGCTATTCGTTTTTTATTCATCCTTCATTTTATACTATGGGGCGTGCTTTGTTGCAGTCTATTCTAAAAATAAGCAATGGTCCATCCGCTTAAGCAGCAAAGCCTATAATTATAGGTTAGAAGAAATCCAGGCGATGTCGGAAGGATGAATGTGATATTTAGATCTTCGTTCGGGAGACGATTCTTCCCGGCTGAATTATAAACTGCACCGTCCCCCGCTCTTCTGAGTGTTCGTAATAATAAAAAAATCTTCGAACCCTGCCGACTGGCAGGCAGGGTCGTCCTGAGCTTCCCGACATCCTGATAGCTATCGGGACGGAACAAGTTGCGACTCAGCACCAGCTCCCGACGTTGTCGGGACAAGTTTTGCAAAAGCTGACACACTTCCGTCCTCTGCTCTGCGACCCAAAAAAAAATCGACTGCTGGCTTGAGGTACGGACGATGAATGTCTGTAGTTGCAATTTTTCTCTAAAGGACTCTCCGAAGGTCAAGTGAGTCCTTTGAAGACTCTTTCGAAGCAGGAAGGTCTTCGGTAAAATAAAATCCCTGCAATTCATCAGCCCAAAATTTGTACCTTCCGGTTCTTCATCTTTAAAACGAACCCCCACCAGCCACCATGAAAAAGTTTAGAAAAATTCTGAAATGGACAGGCATTGTCATTACAAGCCTCGTCATCATTTTTGTGATCCTTGTTTTTGCTTTATGGAACAGAACATTCGTTGCATCTTATCCCAATCTCCATGCGAGCAATGACAGCGCCATAATCGCAAGAGGAAGATACCTGGCATTTGGTCCTGCACATTGCTCCGGCTGTCATTCACCCGCATCAAACCTGGAAAAAATAAACAGCGGAGAGAAGTTGCCGCTGAAGGGAGGATTTGAATTTGATCTGCCTATCGGCAAATTATATTCACGCAATATTACTCCTGATGACGAGACCGGTATCGGCAAGGTTCCTGATTCGGTAATTGCCCGCTCATTGCGATATGGAGTCGAACGTAATGGCCATGCGCTTTTAGATTTGATGCCTTTTCATAACCTGAGTGATGAAGATATGATCGCTGTGCTCTCTTTTTTAAGGTCGCAGCAACCCGTAAAAAATAATGTACCGGATGACCATTTCAATTTCATGGGCAAGGCAGTAAAAGCCTTTTTGATAAAACCAGTTGGACCCAATGGTGAAGTGGCTAAATCAATGAAACCGGATACAACCGCAGAATATGGAAATTATCTCGCTTATTATATCAGCAATTGCCATGGTTGCCATACCAATCGAAGCATGACGACAGGTGCATTTACAGGTCCTGATTTTGCCGGTGGTTTAAAATTCGAATCCTCTACGGAAAAAGGAGCTTACTGTGTAACGCCTAATCTTACTCCTGACGAAAAAACCGGGAGGATCACGAACTGGACAGAGGAACAATTTATCAATCGCTTCAGGTTAAAAAAAATAATTTCTATATCTGAGATGCCCTGGGATCAGTTCAGGAATATGAGCGATAATGACCTCAAAGCCATTTACAAATATTTGAAGAGCCTAAAACCGATAAGGAACAAGATTGAAGCAACCTATGTGAGTGCCAAAGATGCAAAATAAAAAGTTGCAAGGCTGGCTTGAGTTTGTAACTCAAGCCATCGAAGATTCAAATTTCTCATCGATGTTAATCGAGTTCCCCCCCTTGCCGATGAGTCTCCCCGCAAAGCCTTTGCGCACGCGCCGGGGCTCACCGGGAAAGGAATTTCGATAGTAGCAGTATACCTTTACGTCAATTAAAGTAAAGGCAATCCATAGCGTTCCACTTGCAAGAAATTTGAAAGAAGTATATAAATTCTCCTACAAGGATTGCGCAAAGCTTATTCCTCTATTTGAAACACTCAAAGCAAAAAAGAACGAACAGCTTTTTCGGCAAGGAGACATTGTCCGCTGGGTGTATTACGTAGAGAAGGGATGCTTGAGACAATATTATATTAATAATAACGGGGAGGAGCGTACGATCTATTTCAAAGCGGAGGGAGGATGGGCCAGCGAACTGGTAAGTTTCCTGGATATCAATCCGACGGAATTAAACCTGCTGGCTCTCGAAGACAGTGAGCTCCAGATCATCAATCGAAAGAACTGGATCTATGCGGTAACACAGATTCCTGCCATGACCATTGGTTTTATCAGGGCACAACAAGACACAAATTATATGTTGAAGAAGCGCCTTGCAGAAGCAACCGTCGAAACTCCTAAAGAAAAATACCTGCGCTTCATAAAAGAGGAACCAGGCTTACTGCAGCGAATACCTTTGTATCATATTGCCGCCTATTTAGCCATGACACCAGAAACCCTGAGTCGTATCAGAAAAGAAATTGCACAACAATAGTTTCTTATCTGGAATCAAGGACTTTGTTAGTTCCTGATTTTAGGTTTGCAACATAAAAAAACTATTATGAAAAAAGAAACAATCCATTGCGGCCAGGTCCAGGTCGACTTCTTACTCGAAGCTGGCGATACTAATGGCTGTGCATCCATGTTTGAATTTACAGTTCCCCCGGGTTCCAAAGTGCCGATCCCGCATTACCATGAAAATTTCGATGAAACCATTTATGGATTAGCAGGCATAATGACTTTCACCGTCGAAGGGAAAGCTATCGAAATTGCACCTGGCGAAACTTGCTTCATTCCCCGTGGTGCAGTCCATGGTTTTGATAATTTAGGACAAGAGAATGCGAAGGCCCTGGCGGTGATTACTCCTGCACTCCTCGGCCCGATCTATTTTAAAGAAGTTGCCAACATTATCAATGGCGGCGGCCCTCCCGACATTGAGAAATTAAAAATGGTAATGGCTAAACATGGACTCATTCCTGCAATGCAAAAGATGCAAACAGTTCAGTAACCCCGTTCTTCGTAGCCCGCCTGCCGGCACATCT
>VBAU01000068.1:7045-9128 GCA_005883855.1 Bacteroidota bacterium | reverse complement strand
CGGACTAATTTATTCTAAAACTTCCATAGCAATCAGCCCTCAAGAAATTTTCGCATCGCAGGGCCAGGCAGGAACTCTTTCATATAAATATATTACTTCATCAGGCTTTGCTTATATCAGACCGGGTTTTAGTCAGCAGCCTTCCCCTGGCGATAGCCTGACCGCTGAAAGTGCAGAGCATACCCTCCAGCATATCATCGTGCCCTTACTTATTCATTACACTATTACGAAACACGGTAAATTGATCCTTTCTCCAGGTTTGGGCATAACGGGAAATTTTTTGATAAGCGCAAAACTTGAAACGGAGGTAGAAGATAGTTATAACCGGGAACATGTTTTGGTCAATAAGCTGGATGGCATACGATCGTTTTACTGGTCAGCTATGGTGGACGCCGAGATCCGATACAATATAACCGGAAAGATGTCCATGGATTTGCATCCTTCTTTCCGATATGCTCTATCGCCGTTAACTGACAACAACAATGTTTCAACTTTCCCCTACAGCCTGGGATTGGGTTTTGGCATCACATATAGATTCTGACTTTGCCTCTAATTTAACAGGTTCACAATAATTGCAGAGTCCGTATCAAAACCCGCTGTAACATAATGCATAAAAAACTCTGTGGTGCCGATTCAATTACCTAAACAAGCAATGTTCACTTTCTCTAAATCTGCATTTCTTCATGGTGGTTGATTGGCATTGACTCACCATTCTGCCGGCCCTTAGGTAGTCTTGTACCATAATTGAGACTTGAGTGTATTAAAAGGTTAGTCACCGGCTGGGTTTTAAAGGCTCACTTATTAAAAAACTTTTCCACTCGCCCAACCATTTATGCTTTTCCCGTTATCCATTCGTGGGGTAAATACTGCCATCACAAAAAAAATCTTTTGATTCTTTGCTGTGAGTTATTATTTGCCCTAAACAAACAGCTTTGAAGCAGTATAACATACAATCCCGTCTTCTGAGATGGCTACTTAGTATTGGATTTTTATTTCTCTTGTTAATGACGCTCCTAAGGGCGTTTTTTATTGTCAAGTTTAAACCCGTAAACATGTCCTTGAGTAACGTCTGGCCTGTTTTCGGAATGGGGATCCATTACGACGTAAGGATTGTTTGTATCTTGTTATTACCCTTGCTCCTGATTGGCAGTTTTAAATATTTGAACCCATTTGACTCGGTAGTGTCTCGGAACATAATGACGTGGCTCATGGGAGTATTTACTTTCATTTTTTGTATTTCCATTTTGACTATTTATCACAACGATTAAACGCCCAGGTTCTCAACTATTTGGACGATAGAAATATTTCATTGAATATGGTTTGGCAAAGTTACCCTGTGATCAGAATGATAATCGGGATGATACTTGTTACAGCGGGATTATTATGGGTCATCAAGAGGCTTTACCAAAAAGTGGCGGCCACACAAGTCAATATTAGACGAGTAAACCGATTGGGGTGGTCTTTATCTTGCGGACTTTTATTTGCTATTGCCATCTTTGGTCATATAGGCCAATATCCGCTGAGATGGAGCGACGCATTTTCTTTGAGGAATGATTTTGAAGCCAACATGTCATTAAACCCATTCCAGAGTTTTTTTAGTTCCTTGAAATTTCGCGGGTCAACATTCGATCTTAAAAAAGCAAAAGGATATTATTCAATAATGGCTGATCATCTTGATGTGAAGCAAAAAGATTCAATAGTACTGAACTACGAGCGCACAGATAATGGAAGCAATTCCGCAAATACGGAAAAACCAAACGTTGTATTGGTGATCTGCGAAAGCTTCAGTGGATATAAGAGTTCAATGTGGGGCAATCCATTAAATACTACTCCTTACTTTAATCAACTATGCAAGAACGGCGTATTCTTCAGCCGCTGCTTTACTCCCGCCTTTGGTACGGCCAGAGGAGTATGGGCAACAATTACTGGCATTCCCGACGTTGAAATGCCTAAGACGGCCAGCCGGAATCCCAGCATGGTTGATCAAGCGACCATCCTGAATGATTTTGCGGGGTATAAGAAGATGTACTTTATTGGTGGTAGCGCGAGCTGGGCAAATATTCGTGGTTTACTAATGGACAAT
>VBAU01000068.1:6401-6935 GCA_005883855.1 Bacteroidota bacterium | reverse complement strand
GCAAAAAAAACCATTTTTTGCTATTATCCAAACGGCCGGTAATCACAGACCGTATACTATTCCAAAAGAAGACCAGGCTGAATTTAAAAACCTATCATTTCCCCGAAATACATTAGCGAAATACGGATTTGACAGCGATAAAGAATTGAACGCGTTTCGCTATACAGATTATTGTTTTCAGAAGTTTATGGAATCAGCCCGGAAGAAAAAATATTTCAACAATACTATTTTTGTTTTTGTCGGCGACCATGGCATTCGAGGATATGCCGGCGATATGTTTCCGCTTGCGTGGAGCGACGAAGGCCTTGACTGTGAGCATGTGCCGCTTTTATTTTATTCGCCAGGGAGGCTAAAGCCCACGGCCATTAATAACATTTCTTCACAAATAGACATTCTTCCGACAATTGCATCATTGATTGGCATTCCATATCATAACACTACATTGGGAAGAAATCTTCTTGATTCAGCCACCCTTAATGATCCGGACAATCTGAAAAACTGTGCCTTTATTATTGATCATGATGTGAGGCAAAT
>VBAU01000068.1:4758-6326 GCA_005883855.1 Bacteroidota bacterium | reverse complement strand
TCCCGCCGACTCACAGAAGCCTATTTTGAGACAGCCAGGTATTTATTGTTTTATAATAAAAGGAAAAGATCGGCGGGTTAAAAAGTATTTTATTGACTGTGTCGGGCGCAAACGTCGGAAATACAATTTCCATAATTGGTGATTTCCTGTCTTACATTTTATTCTTCATATGGACGCGTTTTTTAGCATTGTATAATATGTGTCATGCTATAACTAATCGAAACAATAATTTTCAAGACCTTTATATTTCACATTAATTTTTACTATGGCACTTTTCGAAAAGGTTTTGCAACTGGACCGCGATCTTTTCTTTTTAATAAACAACAAATGGAGTAACCCATTTTTTAACCTGATTTTGCCCTATGCACGTAATGCTAATACGTGGATACCTCTCTATCTATTCTTGCTCATATTTATCACCGTCAAGCATAAAAAGAGCGGATGGTTCTGGGTACTTTTGGCTATCGTTACAGCCGCCAGCACCGATTTGGTAAGCAGCCGGTTGATTAAGGATAATATATTCCGGTTGCGCCCATGCCGCGATATTTTATTGGCGAGCCATATTCACTTTCTCGTTGACTATTGTCCGCAAAGTTCAAGCTTTACTTCCTCACATGCTGCTAATCACTTTGGCTTTGCTACTTTCTTTTATATTACTTTAAGAAACTATTATGGGAAAGCGGTATGGTTCATTTTTTTGTGGGCTTTAATTATTTGTTATGCGCAGATATATGTTGGTGTTCATTATCCGCTGGACATAATCGGCGGTGCCATCGTAGGCGGCATCATAGGATATTTTTATTCCCAGATTTTCAATAAATATTCAAAATTGCAAAAGGCATTTTCATGATTAAATTGTTGCATACAAATAAGTCTCTGAATGATTGTAGGGACCGAACCTGGAAATTCTGTGTGTAAAAACCCGTTTATTCAAAAATATCACAGGGCAATTTTCTATACAGCCTGGCTCTTGCTTGCGCTGATACAATCCCGTTACACAGAATTGTTGGATGATGAGGCCTATTATTGGGTATATTCTCACTTTCTCGACTGGGGCTATTTTGATCATCCACCCATGATTGCATTGTTGATAAGACTGGGTTATGGAGTCCTGCATAATGAATTGGGAGTCCGGTTACTTCCATTATTGATGAACCTTTTCTCATTAGTGATCATAGAAAAACTAATTGTCAAAAAAAATCCCTTCCTTTTCTATGCAATTTGCTTATCACTTGCTGTATTGCAGATTAGTGGCTTTGTGGCCGTCCCTGACACGCCTCTTATTTTCTTTACTGCCATTTTTTTCTGGTTTTATAAGAAGTTTATCAGCAACTTTTCAATAGCCTATGCTTTTTTGCTTGGCATTGGCACAGCCCTTCTGTTATACAGTAAGTACCATGGTGTGCTGATAATTTTATTTACGTTGTTGTCGAATATAAAATTATTTACAAAATACCAGACATACATAGCTGGTGTTGTTGCCCTATTGCTATTTACCCCCCATCTTTGGTGGCAATGCCAGCACGATTGGGTTAGTTTTCGTTATCAACTTTTTGAAAACAAG
Organism: Bacteroidota bacterium; assembly: GCA_005883855.1. Classification (GTDB taxonomy): domain Bacteria; phylum Bacteroidota; class Bacteroidia; order Chitinophagales; family Chitinophagaceae; genus VBAU01. Next base: position 4,762 of record VBAU01000068.1, on the reverse strand, counting down.
GTCG
>VBAU01000068.1:4197-4673 GCA_005883855.1 Bacteroidota bacterium | reverse complement strand
CAAGGAATTCAATTGAAAAGACTCTTTATTATAACCTGACTGGTATTTATTTCTTTTTCTTCCTCAGTTCCTTCAGGGGTAATGTGGAGGCTAACTGGACCGCGCCAGCGCTTATTCCCTTAATTGTTCTTAGCCACCAGTTTTTAGAAGAGAAATTGAGATATAAAAGGATTCTTTACCGCTTATTGCCGGTAACATTAGTATTAACACTACTTGCCCGTGTTATTATTATAGCAGACATCCTGCCGATAAAGCAAATTAAGGATCAATATCATGCCTGGAAAGGCTGGCCAAAAGACATGAGAGAAAGGACGAGGGGCCTGCCAATAGTTTTCAGCAATTCGTATCAACGAGCTTCCAAGTATTGGTTCCACTCCGGACAAATAACTTACTCGCAAAATTCTTATCGGGATAGAAAAAACAATTACAACTTCTGGCCCCTGGAAGATTCAATGCTGGGTAAGCCAGTTTATTTT
>VBAU01000068.1:0-4132 GCA_005883855.1 Bacteroidota bacterium | reverse complement strand
AGGGTGGATTGGATACAAGTATGATTCGTCCCTGGCTTCTTTTGCTAAAATAAAGATCACCAACCTTCCCCAAAAAGTTGTAATTAAAGAGGGAGGAAAAATTATTTTGAAGTGCCATTTTGAAATCCCCGAGCATTATTCTTCTTTTATTTCTTCTCACCCATCATTAAGGGATACAACAAGGATCGGCATTTTCGACAGAGGAGGTTGGGTAAAGGATATTTTCACTGGCTTATCATTGCAGCAAATGAATAAAACGAAAGAAACAGAAATACAGATTAAGCCGGCGCTTCCCAGAGGGAAATATTATTTTCTTTTTTCTATTAACAGCGGTGACTACAATCCGACTCATAACAGCGAGAAAATAATGTTGGAAATATTATGATTCTCATTATTGGCTATAAATTAAGGAGCGGCGCGCAGGCTGCTAATATATGTCCATTCACGGGCCACATTCACACGTGTTTCTTTCATTTTATTAACCTGCGTCTTGCACAAGACTGAAGGTGAAGCTTGCGGTTATTGACGCATTTTAGGGAGATGTAATTCATTTGTGATTTTTCGAAGGTTAATATTAGAAAGAGAAAACAACAAGGCCATAAACAACCAGCCTATCAGAAGAACTACGCCAATAGATCTGAAGATAAATGTTTTTTGAACGTCAATTGGGGTGGGTCTCCTCATGATTCCCATCTTATCATGCCTGAAAACGGGGTTTAAGAAAATCTTTGGACCGTTTTCATATTCGATCGTTGTTCTTATGTAATGATCTTCAGGCTTAATAATGTATTTTGAAGATGCCGTATTTCTATAGCTGGCGAGGGCTTTTCCATTTTGTCCTGTAAATGTTATCTGCGCAGCCGGTTGAGTCATGGCTATCGAAACGGTATCATGTATTATTTCGAAGCGTTTCAATTCCGGTAAAGTCTTTTTTGAATTTCCAATTATCATTCCGTAACTCCTGCCTGTTTTAAGGGCATTCAAAACCGTATTCCCTTTTACAATGGGTACGTTTACCCATGTGCACATTTTACCGAGAGTCTCTTTCAAGAATATATCATGAACATCGTCATTTCCCACAACAAATGCCGGGTGGCCGTTGGATAGAGCGGAGTCCCAACGGGATAAGGAGAGCGCAAAGCGACTTAGGACTTCTATGCAATTGTAATCTGTAAGATATTTAAAATCGGTTGCAGAATAGCCATAGTAGTCCGCAGGATGATCGATTATAACCACATTGTCGGGATCGGCCGAAAGGTGATTAAGTATATTTTGCTTATTATCCAATGACTGTGGAAAGAGATAATCCAGCCACAGCACTTTCGAAGCGCCTAATACAAGCTGATGAGTTTTAGAAATGTTATAACCGTGTTCGTATGCCGGGATGAAACCGGGTGTACTACTAAAGTCAGTATTAATTTTTTGATAATCTGACACACAATGAACTGCATACTTCATGGAATCATAGGCGTGATAGATATCTGCGGAGGTGCCGTTCCCGTTAGCGAACCCGTGCCAGGCATGTGAATGGGCATGAAAATTACATTTTCTCCAATAGAATTCATTAATTGAATCGTAAGGGTTATAGAAGATGGTGCCTGAAAATGGATGTGCCGTTTCAAAAGAAAACTTCGGGCAAAAAAGGTATTGCATTATAAGAATCCAAACAATGAGTGAACAGAAGACTGCCAACAATAGTCTTTTGATATTCATATATTGGGAAGATACTTTAAAAACAAATAGTTCCTTTGTTAAACCAAATCGTAGCTTTTATTACCTTCCTTCAGTTGCTGAACCGAATGCGTGCTGTCCCGGCGGGATCACAAAAATCACTGAACCTTCCTTCTAAAACCTTCAAAATTCAAATATTGAAGGCTTTCTAGTCGCACGCAATCCCCATAATCCCTGGTAGACGACGGAGGTGCTTGTTTCTTTAATCTTTGAATAAACCATACGACGAAGTAAGCGTACCATTTCTTCGTAAATGGGCTTACCTGACTTTTGGTTTATACAACCTAATGGGACCACTTGATGATACGATTTACCGATAAATTATGCCGATGCTGTATACAACAAAATGAAGTGTGAAATGAGAGGGGCGGGATTATAACAAAGACGTGAATAGCACATTACTTAATTAAAAGTGAACGGCAACCAAATCACTAAAATTTACGATTGGATGCAATGGATTGCGAAAGCTCAATCCCACTAACGGCACATAGAATGCACATTCTAAACCTTACTAAAAACCAAAGTTATGCGCAGACATCTATGGCCGTTAGTTCTAGTTGCGATATTCATCTCCTGTAAAAAGCAAAAAGAAACCCTGCAACAACAGCCAGCACCGCCGCCTCCGACAGTGTTGCTCAAGGATATGGTGGTAGATCACCTGCCCTCGCCCTACTACCATTTTGAGTATGACGCTTCGAAAAAAGTTTCATTCGTCTCCTTCGCCTCTGATTTCGCGAGGTACAACGTCATTTACGATGGAACGAATATCAGTGAAATGAGAAACAATATTCTCGTCAACAAAGACCGGCTACAATACGTATATGGCACCACGGGAAAGGTTGAATTGATTGCGTATATGGATTCAACAGGATTTGTGTACAAAACACTTGACTTGTTTTATGACGGGCCGAGGCTCATAAGGCTTGACCGTGCAACGAGGTCCGGTACCGGTTTTGTGTACGAAAAGACCGTCACGATGACTTATTTTGCTGATGGTAACCTGATGGATATTACTCACCATTATTTGCCATTCAACGGTCAACCCGAAGCCACATACACCTTACACTTTGAGCAATATGATAATAAAATAAATGGCGATGGCTTTCAACTCATTCATAGCGAGTTCTTCGATCACTTCTTTCTTTTGCCAGGTGTTCAATTGCAGAAAAACAATCCAGGAAAAGAAACCCTTACAGGCACCGGCGACAATTACACGGTTAATTACACATACACCTATAATGAAAAGAATGCTCCCTTGACGAAAACCGGTGACTTACTTTTTTCAACGGGTACTCACGCCGGAGAGCACTTCTCACTCAGCACTACCTTTTCTTACTATCAATAGCTGGATCGATTCTCATGGCAACACCCTTGCCAGGGCAGTTCGGGTTCTAATCTCCACAACAGCCTCCCATCGAGAGGCTTTGGGTTTTTACATATCTGCTCATTTTGAATTAGGTTTGCTGCGTCAATTTGAACTCATGTCAAATTATTTCAGCAATAAGGTTGTTGCAGTAACGGGGGGCAGCGAAGGAATCGGCAAGGCGCTGGTAGAGGCATTATTGAAAGCAGGTGCAAAGGTTGGCACCTGCGGCCGGCATCATGATAAATTATACAGGCTACAAACTGATTATGCATCATTTCCACTACACATCACTGTTACTGATGTGAGCAATGAAAATGATTGCCGCCGCTTTATCGAGTCCACCATAAAAATTTTTGGTGGGATTGATATCCTGATCAACAATGCGGGAATTTCCATGCGGGCTGAACTAAAAGACGCAGCAATGGATGTGATAAGAAAAGTGATGGAAATAAATTTTTTTGGCGCGGTGTATTGCACGCACTACGCCCTGAATTCAATTATTCAACGCCAGGGCACGATCGTCGGTGTCTCTTCTATTGCGGGGTACAGAGGGCTGCCGGGGCGCAGCGGCTATTCTGCTTCAAAGTTTGCACTCCAGGGATGGCTTGAGGCAATCAGAACAGAATTGCTCGACAGCGGAGTACATGTGATGTGGGTTTGCCCCGGATTTACCACTTCAAATATTCGCAACGCCGCTTTGAATAGTAAGGGTGAATCACAAGGTGAGAGCCCGATGGATGAGAGCAAAATGATGACTGCCGAAGAATGTGCCAGAATTATTTTACGGGCGATTGAAAAACGGAAACGAACGGTGGTAATGACTATGACAGGAAAAAGAACGGTGCTGCTAAACAAGTTATTTCCGGCGTTTGCTGATAAAATGACAAGGAAGTTTTTTTATAAAGATGATAATTTGGTAAAATAAATCTGAAATCCGAAATGCCGTTTTCGGATTTCGATATTCGGATTTACTTTCAACTATGCCATTACTAACTCTTACGTCCGACATTGGTGGCCAGGATTACCTTGTAGCAG
>VBAU01000067.1:501-4513 GCA_005883855.1 Bacteroidota bacterium | reverse complement strand
ACTGTTCCATCAAACTTGTTGTTAAACAAATTCACGTAAATGTTGCTCTTCCACCATTTGGTAATCGGGTTTGACGCGTTTATTGCGATACCATACTGCCGCTGCTTCGCAATGTTTTCACGCTTGACGAAAGTTTCATTTGTTGCGTCATTTTGTTCAATGACGTTTTGGATGATATCCGTTGTGCGACTGTAGTTCAAAGTTGTAGTGATAGATCCTTTATATGTATGGCTTAGTTCGATGTTGTGACTGAACTGCGGTTTCAGATTTGGATTTCCCTTTTGAAAAGTGTATTTGTCAATGAAGTTTATGAACGGATTCAAACTTTGGTAATCAGGACGGCGGATCCTCCGTCCATAATTCAAAACAAAGCTGTTCTTTTTGTCTTTTGTATACTGAATGTATGCAGTGGGAAACAGTTGGGTATAGTGACGACGAAATGTTGAGTCGAAGGGAACGAACACTGTTTGCAGACCATCGAATACAAATCCCGTTGAATGCCCTGTTGCATTTGTATTTTCCAATCTCAACCCGAATTGACCACTCCATTTTTTATTGATAGGTTTACTAAGATTGACATACGCAGCATTAATATTTTCTTCGTAGACAAAATGATTACTTCGGCCAAGGTCATCCACGCGTTGTCCATTCAGTAAGCTATCATAATCTGCATCGTTATCGGTTCTTACAAAACTGCTTTTCAAACCGGCGTCAAATCTTGCTCCCTTTTTCAAAGGATGGGTAAAGTCCATTTTGCCACTATAGATTTTGATATTCTGCGGTAAGGTGCCTAAAAGCGTATCGGGTCGACCTTTAGGATTTCCCAAATCGTCGAGGTAAGCATTTTCCAATGATGTATAGTTTTTCGAATCGTATGTGATGTAATCCAGGTCAGCGGTTAGCTCGGTACCTGACGTATCCAGGACTCTACGGAAATTGATATTTGTACTGAAGTTTTTCCAATCCTGGTTTGCCAGGGAAATAGCCCTTGTCTGGCTGGTTGTTGAAGTTTGTGTCTCGAAGATGTCTGTCACGTTTCGATTCACAAAACTGCGGTCGCTTGTGAAACCCGTAACGACGACTCCAAATGTTGTATTCTTACTGGCAAAATAATCCACACCAATCTTACCGTTGAAAGAATTCATCTCATTCTTCATTTTTGCGGTCTGATCAAACTGAGACTTTATCGCCTCCGTATTTGGATCGTGAAAATTCCGTTGAATAGTGAGGATACTGTAGCCACTGTTGTAATTGTGACTCAGATTTGTAAAGACGTTCACTTTATTTACACGGTAGTTGAAATTTAATCCCTCATTGAAACGTGGATAGTAACCTTGTCCATAACCTACGTTTGCCGAGCCGTTGTATCCAAACTGCTTACTCTTTTTAGTTTTGATGTTGATGATCCCGGCATTACCCGCCGCATCATACCTGGCCGGTGGATTCGTCATGATCTCTATTTGATCAAGCTGGTTAGCATTCATGCTGTGAAGCAAGTTCACGAGATCGAGCCCGGATAAGTGTGTGGGGCGTCCATCGATAAAAACCATCACTCCATCCTTGCCTTTCAAACTGATGTTACCGTCTTTATCTATGGAGATGCCAGGAGATTTTTCCAGTACTTCCAATGCGCTTGTGCCCACATTTGTTACCGACGCATCGACGTTGACGACCATTCTATCAAGTTTCTGCTCAATCAAAGGTTTTTTTGATGTAACAGTGACCGCGCTCAATGACCTGGTTAATGGAACCAGTTCGATTGCCTTTAGCGTGACATTTGTTTTTTGTGGAGTGATCTCGAAGATTTCCGAATGTCCTTTTTCATGACCCACCGCCGACACAGAAACGAAATATCTTCCGTCCGCGATTTTTTCAAAATCAAACCGACCGTTTTTATCAGCAACCGAGATTTTGGCGACTGACGAATCTTTAGCCTTAAGCAGAGTGATCGTTGAAGATTCGATTGTTTTTTGGCTGCCATCAACAACAGCCCCACTCACCCGGCCAATCGGTTGTTGAGCAATGGAAATAAAGTTTAAACAAAGCAGAGCGGCTATTAAGGTCGAGGTCTTTCTCATTTGCGTGATTTTACTGTCTAGTACTATTTTTTGTAGATTACAGTTCAAAGGTAGGTACTGTGTAATGCATAGAACATTGTTTAGTACTCGACGGTAAATTTCAATGATGACCGGTTGTTTCCGGTCAATGATAGGACGAGCGCTGTGAAGTCAGGGTTACCCCTCTTTGATTTTAAACTGATAAGTGGCAATAATAAGTTTCCAGCGGACAGCAAACAGCTAAGGCGGCCTATAGTCCAAATTCCGCTTTAAAGACATCCTGGTAGGTTCGACCTGAAGTCAGTCGACTGGCCGCCTTGTCATCCATAATAAACAGGTATCGGCCGCTGAAGTGACGGTGCATCTCCCGAATCTTGTCCTTATTTATTATGTAGGAGCGGTGGATCCTGCAAAACTCCCGTGGCAGTTTTTCCGAGAGGACGGTGAGGGAATGGTCTGTTAAGAATTTCTGACCATCAATAGTGAAAACACAAACGTATTTATCTTGAGCTTCAAGGAAGGCAATGTTTTCATACCTGATGAGGTTTATCCTGTCCCCCGTTTTGATCGGCAAGGCAGTGGCTTTCTTTGGTTCATGCAATTGGCGAATGATCTCCTGCAATTCTCCCACGTTAATACTTTGATTAAGGCGCCCGAATTGTTTGAGCTTTTCAACGCTCTGCTGGAGCCTCTCCTCTTTGATCGGTTTCAAAAGATAGTCGATAGAAAAATTCTCGAACGCTTTTATGGCGTATTGTTCGTATGCGGTTGTAAAAATGATATTTGGTTTCTCACTTAATTGGTCAATCACCTCAAAGCCGGTGAGGTCTGGCATTTGTATATCGAGGAAGATGACATCGGGTTTTAGTCTTTCGATCTTTTCAACAGCTTCTTTGCCGTTGCCCGCCTCGTCAATAACTTCTACGACATCATCATATTCCTTGAGAAGATTTCTCATCAATCTCCGCGCAGCGGGTTCATCATCGATGACTATAGCTTTAAACAGTTGGTTCATTTTTAATCAATTTATGAATATGGATGGACACGCCTTTCTTTGGCTGATTAGCAAAATGAATTTCATATTCGTTCGGAAATAACAGATCCAGTTTGTCGTAAATACTTTTGACGCCGTATCCTGGAGTAAGTTCCTCCGGAAAGGCCGGTCCGTTATCGGCTACAAGTATCTCTAAATTGCCGTTGCCGCTTTTCACTTCAATATTTATCTCCGTCATTTTACCCGTCGCTTTCAAGCCGTGCTTTACAGCATTTTCGACTATCGGTTGAAGCATAAAGCGTGGCACCAGGTAATGGTTTAAATCATTCGAAGAAGAAATAAAATAAATTAGTTGGTCCTCAAACCGAATCTTTTCAATTTCAAGATAGGCCTCCGTCATTTCCAGCTCTTCCTTTATGGTTGAATAGTTGTGATTGCTGTAATTAATGCTGTAGCGAAACAGATCAGCCAACGCCACCGTCATCTTTCTTGCCTTCTTTCCATCGGTTATGGAAAGGTCAGCAATAGAGTTTAGTGCATTATAGAGAAAGTGAGGGTTGATTTTGGAATGAAGTACATCCAACTCGGCCTTTGTTTTCAATTCGCGAAGACGAGCGACTTCCAATTCTTTTTCATTCAATTTTTTCTGACGTTCGATATCTACGTAGCTCATAGTAATGTATACAAGTCCCGCCATACATCCGAGGTAAAAATTAAACAAGAGGGTAAACTCAATATTATTAAATGAATTTTTGCTTCCGGCAAACGTATTTCCCAAAAAGTTTACGGGTATGCCTGCCAGCATACTTGAAACTACGATAGTAAAAAGGATAAAACCCATTCTTGCACGGAATGATACCTTTTCGCGATCGAGATACAGGATTGCCATCCACGAAATATTGAAAACAAAAAGAACTTCGAGCGTTACCATTAAACAGAAGAAAGCATAATACTGTAACAA
>VBAU01000067.1:0-402 GCA_005883855.1 Bacteroidota bacterium | reverse complement strand
ACGACGATATTTTTCCGGAGTAGATCACTCTTTATACTGGATTTAAACAACCTATTGAACTTTGCCAGCATATACATACCTGCCAGAAGCATCATGGATGAAAACAGTATAATCGCAACAAGCTTGAAATAAATCGTGGACGTCATATAAGCAAATTAGAAAATGGACGCGGTGATATACCAATGTACTTCGTAAACTACCTTAATTAAGGTACGAACTGATTAAATTGCAGCAAATTTTTCTATGATGATTGACTTCAGATCGGATACGGTAACGAAGCCCAGCCCCGAAATGATGGAAGCAATGATGAATGCGCGAGTAGGTGACGACGTTTTTGGCGAAGATCCTTCCATAAATGAGCTTGAGACCCTTGCGGCAAATATGTTTAGGATGGAGGCGTCC
>VBAU01000066.1 GCA_005883855.1 Bacteroidota bacterium | reverse complement strand
CGATTCACTGAAAAGTTTGTTCGCAGCTATTGGTGTCGACACAAGGTTTGTTGACGGCCTCCCAACGGGGTTGCTAAGACCACTCAGCGGTAGCGGAGCACGGGCAATGATGATTGATACCATGAAAGCTACGGGTCCCGATTCATTTGCCAGCAGGCTTGGCGGAATTTTTCGAGGGGCGTCCGATACCACGTTTTATGTGATCGCAGTTTACTTCGGCGCGGTGGGAATTAAAAACACGAGATATTCTGTGGGAGCCATGCTGTTGGCAGACTTTGTCGCCATCGTTACATCAATCTTCCTTGCTTATTTGTTCTTTGCATAGCCATAATGCCTCACTTGCTTATTGCCAATTGTCAAATTTCTCCGTATGATCCAATTCAAAGCTTAATCGGGCAATGGGTAAGTCTCCTTTCGCAAGAGAAATTTTTCAAATAAAAAAAGACCGCGTGGGAAGCGGTCTGTTACAATTGAAATATTTTCTTTTACTTATTGTTTGTTACCACAACCGATCTTGCCCTCACATTGGATCCGGTAACTCCAGTGCCTGTTAACGCACCGACGGTTCCCGGCGATCCCTTGTATAGAATCGTATATGAGCGGCCCTTTACGATAGATACGCCGCTGATCCTTGCCAATTCGAAACCAGTACCAGGTCTTCGAATGGAGATCGTGTCAAGGGTCGTTGGAGCAGGAAGAGAAATAAAATCAGTCACGGCCCCGCGGGCAATGTTAGAAAAGATATTTCCTGCCTTTCGATAGGAATACACATCAACATTTTTTCCTGCGGTATCATTTAGTATCGTATGCGCAAACCTGATCCTATATTGAGTAGTGTCATCTGACAGGAAGTTGGCATCATTAACCCAAATCTTTGTGGGGTCTTGCTGAGCACTCAATGAGTCTGTAATAAAAAACGTGTAATATTTTCCACCTTCCAGAGTTTTTGTTAGCGTCATGATTGTAAACGAATCGACCAGGCTCTTTCCCGGCAATGACAGTCTTATTTGCTGACTCCCGGCGGGAACAGCGGCGTAAGTATTCACGTTAATCGCAGCAGCGGGAAATGATGAGTTATAAGTGAACAAAGCGCCATTCACTTTATTGGCGCCGACGTACACGTTGAAGCTGTCTGCATAGTGTTGAACATTGCGAAAGTTTGGAGACACGTGCATAACCCTCAGGAACGCATTGCTTCCCGTAGGCTGATACGTTGCAACAACTGTTTTATCCTTTTCGCAGGAGAGCAAGCCGATCAAAAATACTAATGATAACAAAATATGTTTTTTCATTCTAATTCTTTTTAGGGTTGAGAAAACCAAGTTGGTTTCGTGTGATAGTCGAGGACCTGAGTACCCATAATGTCTGACACAGCGCCAATTTGCATTAGCGAAGGAATGTCATAGAGGTATTCTGAATTATAGCGCATGCGTGTCCTATACACCAGCTTGCCGTTATTGTTCACAAACAAGTTACCGCCGGAAGGAGGTGTAAACCCGACATAAACCTGTGTGCCAGTGCTGGTCACGGGATCAACATCTGTATAGTGATATCTCCGCAAATCAACCCACGTTTCCTGTACGCCCCATCCATATAGTGCGATATATTTTTGCAGCATCACCATTGGCAGCGTTAACGCTGACGAGGATGCGGGTACGATGGCAGGATTTGAAAGGTAACCAGCTTTGGATGTAGGTGTAATTTGGACGCCGGGCGGCACATTGGTGGCATAATTCGCAGAAAGCATATCAAAATTTAAACTGATTCCGTTGGTGTAAGCCGTTAGTGCAGCACCTTGATTTCCCTTACGCAAGTAAGCTTCAGCCAAAATAAATTGCATTTCCGAAGCAGTCATAATTGGAAATTCTGAATCGTTCCTGAAAATGTATCTTGGAGTCGAACCTGCTGCTGTGGAACTATACGCATTTCCCCAAAAATTTTGTGGCTGATCCTTTGTCGCAAGTCCTGATGAGCCCGACCACGGAACAATGCCTTTAAATGTTTCGTTGGAATCTTCTCTCAGGACATACCATGCCCGTGGATCAAAAACGCCGGTGAAGACTGCAGCGTTATTTCCGTTCATCAGGTCTGCTATGTATTGTGATTGTCTTATGCTTCCAGCATTCCCCCTCAACGGTCCGTAGTAATTTGTTGTTCCACTAGATCCAAGAGAAGCAAATTTTTGAACGACATTATCAGTATTTGCTGAGCAGGATAGAGTTGCATATTTGATTACCGAGTCTGCACTGTAGGTAGTTTTATTCGTGAGATAAGCATAACTGCGAGCGAGGACTCCATAAACAAATTTCTTCCACCTGTCTAAACTTCCGCCATTCAAGTAAGCATCGCTTGCAGCGAAATTTGTCGGATTCATGTTGCCCCCGGTACGACTCAAATAATCAAGTGCTCTGAAACAGATAACTCTGACTGAATCGTATATTTCGTCTTGTCCCTGGTAGGTAAATTGCTGGAGCCCGGCATTGAATGCGTCACGCAAGATCATTTCGTTGTATTCATCGGTAACCTCCAACATGCTCCATGCTCTTAGTGCCGATGCGGCGCCAACAAAATCCCATTTTTGTTGTTCGCTGCCCCATTCAACAACGCGGTTAAGATTTTGTCCCATACCGTAGTAGAACATTGCCCATATTGAACCGAGGTTATCGCTGGCGCCCACAGTTCCTCCCATTTGATCATAGTTAGATTGGTTCGAGGCTCCCGTGTTCACCGCGGAGAAACTAGTGGAGAAAGTACCCCAATATTGAATATATCTCCCTACCAACAGGTTATCCTGGGCAAGTCCGTATGCTGTGCCGGCTGCTGAAAAAAAGCTGACTAATTGCCCGGCAAGACTTGGAAAAATTTGCTCAACAGGTACTACGGTAGGTGCGTTTGGATTGGCGTATGCGTCATCCAACTTCTTGCTGCAGGAAGAAAAAATCATGAAAGTAGGCGTCGCAGTGAGGAGAAGATAAATTAATTTATGTTTCATATCTTTTGTTTAGTTGTTATCAAAAGTTTACACGGAATCCAAAGCTTAATGAAACCGGTGCCGGCATTACACCATAATCGAAGCCGTAAGCGCTTATGCCACCTTCTCCGGCAGTATTGCCATTTACTTCAGGATCTGCGCCGCGATAATTGGTGATCAGGACGAGGTCGTTACCAGTCACAAACACGCTTAGTCTCTTTACAGCCTTAAATCTTTTGATAGTTTGTTGTGGTAAATTGTAGGTCAGTGTCAGATCACGCAGCCTGAACCAATCCACATCGTGCTGAATAAATTCTTCTTCAGGCATGGACGTGTAGTAGCTACTCTGATAATACGGAACAACTGCAATTGTATTAACTGTTGGGTTAGCCGTGTTTTGCAAACCATCACTTAATACACCATCAATAACTCTTGGCGTCATCCGGTCATTCGTTCTCGTGCTCTTACCGATTGAGGTAAGATACATTTCAGTACCGTTAAAAATGTCGCCGCCTACCCTGAGATCCCAAAGGAAGCTAAGGCTCCAGTTTTTATAACGGACATTATTTCCTATTCCTAAGGTAAAGTCAGGGTTCCGGTCGCCAGCTACTGTAAATACCCCATCTGACATTGGTAGCCCTGTCGAAGGATTAATTAGCAGTTTACCTTGTTTGTTCTTCAGATAATGAAAAGAAGTAATCGTAGTAGCCGGGTAATCTCTAATGAATCCAACACGTGCGTTGTTATAAAGCCACGTATCTGATAAGTACATTTCATAGCCAATAGATTCAGGTAGGGTAAGCACATTACTCCACATGCGATTAAAATTTAGCTGCATGTTCCAGGTTAAATCTGCCTTTTTTATCACATCAATGCCGGCAACGATTTCAATTCCCTGGTTGCGGAGCGATGCCGCATTTTGAGTGTTCAATACGAATCCGGTTCCATAACTGGCCCTGAAATTTTGAGCAATTTGATCATATGCATACGTGTTGTAGTAAGTGAAATCAAAATTCAACCTGTTGCCCAGGAAGCGAAGCTCTGTACCAGCTGACCATGTCCTTTGTTTTTCTGGTTTAAGAGCGGGATTAT
>VBAU01000065.1 GCA_005883855.1 Bacteroidota bacterium | reverse complement strand
CCCGGATGTATTCATGAAGGGAGGGGATAAGTTCACGGAGTTTTTGGCCCCGGTAATACCTCTGAAAACAGAAGCAGCCGTTTCTTCGTCGACAGAATTATTATTAATGGGGTTATCGACCGTTGTTGTTGTGATCGCTATTGTGATTGCCTGGGCACGTTTTCGCAAGAGCAGTTTCACTGCATCAAAGGGATTTGGCAAACTGCTCGAGAACAAATGGTATGTCGATGAGTTGTATGATGCCATTATTGTGCGGCCACTTTATAAATTAGGAGAGATATTAAATGAGGCCCTTGAAAAATCAGGCATTGATGCATTAGTAAATGGCGTAGGCAGAGCCGTGCAGTACGGCGGCAGGCAATTGCGCTGGTTGCAGAGCGGCCAGGTGGGAAGTTATGTATTGCTGATGGTAGTAAGTATGGTGTTGTTTTTTGTATTACAGTTTTTCCTGAGAAAATAGTCGCCCTGGGCTGAGAACTTAGGTCGGCCGTCTTCCTTTTCTTAATAGTTCTTAGAAGAAAGTTTTTTGTGTTACCAGCAACAGTAAATCAATTTGACTTCTGTTGCCCCGCCGGTCAGGCGGGCGTCGCACACTTCAGCTTTCTGATTTTTTTCAACAATCAAAACACTCTGCGAAGCAGAGGCTTTGTAAACGCTCCGCCTCAGGCGGAAATGGGAGCACAATGATTCCACTTTTATTAATATTAATTCCTTTGATAACAGGACTGGCTGCATTCTTTATCAAAAATGAGAAGGCTGTTCGTTCATGGGCTCTATTTTCTTCACTCCTGACACTGGGAGTATCGATTCTTGGACTAACTATCTTGAAAAGCGCGCCCTATCTGCAATTCCACAGTGATTGGATGAGTAACATCAATAGCAGTTTTTCAATCAGGCTTGATGGGATGGGGCAGATCATTTGTTTACTCACCGCTGTTTCGTATCCCCTGGTATTTATTTCAACCTGGAAAAGTGAATATAAAAGCGCACACAATTTTTTTGCCCTGATGCTATTGATGCAAACGGGGTTGATGGGCGTTTTCCTTGCAATGGATGCTTTGTTATTTTACTTTTTTTGGGAGTTGGCATTGGTTCCCGCTTATTTTCTTTGCTCACAGTGGGGCGGCGAAAGAAGAATTGCTGTAACGTTTAAATTTTTCATCTATACATTTACTGGTTCGATCTTAATGCTGGTAGCCATCATTTATATCTACCTCCACACTCCTGGTCAGTCGTTTGATGTTGCCGCTTTTTACAATTCAACGCTAAATAATAGTTCTGCATCGTGGGTATTCTGGCTCATGTTTATTGCCTTCGCCATAAAGATGCCTATTTGGCCGTTGCATACGTGGCAGCCCGATACCTATGAACAATCACCGACCGCTGTCACAATGATCTTAAGCGGTGTGATGGTAAAAATGGGAGTAGTGGGAATGATCAGGTGGCTGATGCCTGTACTGCATATGTCCTTTTATCAATGGGGCGATACAGTCTCTTCATTGGCCGTCACCGGAATGATCTACGCTTCGTTAATTGCCATTCAACAGGACGACCTGAAACGGCTGGTGGCATATTCATCCATCGCACACATGGGATTAATGTGCACGACACTTTTTGCAGAAACGCAAAGTGGCATGCAAGGGGTGATGATTCAAATGTTCAACCACGGCGTGAACATTATTGGATTGTGGATTGTGATTGAATTAATAGAAAGACAATTTGGAACAAGGAAAATTTCTGAACTAGGAGGGCTGGCACAACGCTCGCCCGGTATGGCCATGTTGCTTGTTGTGGTTGCACTCGCGAATATCGGGCTGCCGTTAACCAACGGGTTTATTGGTGAATTCCTGATGTTTAATGGCATCTTCGCGTCGGCGGTAACCAAGTATTATATTGTGTTCACAGTATTGGCCGGGATCACGATCATTTTGGCTGCAGTTTATATGCTGAACATGATCCGCAAAGTTTTTTACGGAGAAACAAATTCGCTGACCGCGCCAGGTTATTCTCTTAAGCTTAATGAAACCCTGGCACTGAGCATTATTGTGGTCATCGTGTTCATGATAGGAATTTATCCAAGGATATTTTTAAACATTACCGAGGAAACGTCGCAGTTCATTTTAAGAAAGGCGAGCGTCGGCGGTCTATTTGGTCATTAAAAATTAAACTACCACTTCATCGGTTAAAGGGAGGGGTGGCAAACGAGATATGAATGCACTAATACTAACGGCTGTCTTTGGGGTGATCATGATGTTTAGCAGTTTCCTGTTGAAGAGCAAAGCTGCTATTCGAGGTCTTGCTGTTCTTGGATTGGTGCTCGTACTCGTAGCCAATGTGCTCGAAATGTCGGGAATTGTTTTCTTTAAGGTCGATACAAAAGGCATGATAGCGTTCGACAGGTTTGCCCTGTTGTTTAACTCGATTGTTTTTATCAGCACGCTAGTTTATTTTCTTTTGTCAGCAAGGGACATGGAAAAGGTTGGAATGAATTACGGTGAATATTTCGCGCTGATATTTTTTGTGCTTTGTGGCGTCACGCTTGTATCTTCATTTCGTTCATTGCTCATCTTATTTCTTGGGATTGAAATTATCTCCATACCGCTTTACATACTAACCGGTAGTGATAAGCGCAACCTGAAAAGCAACGAGGCGTCGCTGAAATATTTTTTGCTCGGCGCATTTTCAACGGGTCTCATGCTGATGGGAATTGCATTAATTTATGGGTCCACTGGTACCTTTAATACACTAGCTGAAACGCCGCGCCCGGCTTCTGCTTTATTCATTGCCGGCATGCTGCTATTGATGTTCTCGATGGCGTTTAAGGTGTCCGCTGCCCCTTTTCACTTTTGGACGCCTGATGTTTACGATGGTGCGCCAACGGTGTTCACTTCTTTCATGGCAACCATTGTTAAAGTTGCGGCTTTCATCGCCTTTATCCGTTTGTTCAGCGATGAATTTAGCGGCATGGAATCGTCCTGGCAATTACTCATTGCGCTCATAACAGCAATTACTCTGTTTGTCGGCAATATCACCGCCGTCTTTCAGCAAAGCGTTAAAAGAATGCTTGCTTACTCCTCCATTTCACAAGCGGGCTTTATGATGCTGGCCGTCTATGCAATGAATTCGGATGCAAAAGAGGGGCTTTTGCTTTACAGCGCTGCCTATTGCCTTGCCACCATCGGAATTTTTGCAGTACTCATAAAATTGAAAGATTACAGCTACGATGGTTTTAATGCTTTCGCAAAGCAACAACCACTGCTGGCTGCAAGCACAACTATATTTTTGCTTTCATTGGCGGGTATACCATTGACCGCCGGATTCCTGTCTAAATTCTGGATGCTGAAAGCGGCTGCAGTAACGGGCAAATATCTCTGGCTGGTGATTTTCGCCGTACTGATGGCCGTTGTAAGTGTGTCCTATTATTTCAGAGTTATACAAGCAATGTATTTTAAAGACGGAGATGGCCAGGTCATTGAAGTTGGCCCCGCGTTCAAATGGACGTTAGTCGTGCTTGCGGGTATAATTGTTCTCCTCGGTATCTTTCCGAATATCATCA
>VBAU01000064.1 GCA_005883855.1 Bacteroidota bacterium | reverse complement strand
TCAGAGGATGGTGAGGTGATACTTGATCCTGCCCCTGGTCATGGCGGTAAAATAAATTATGAAACGTTTATAGAAGCGCTGCACCAGCATGGTTATGATGGCTATCTCACATCAGAATATTGCCTGCCGGTTTTACGCAACCATAAACTCTGCGGCATACAAGATATTGACGAAGCAACACGAAGAGGATTGCATTATATGAAACAACTGGTGCAACGTGTTACTGCTGCAAAAAAACCCACAACATCAAAAGCCGCTCTTGCCTAACCATACTATTATCACTGATGACAAATGAAACGGACCATTCACATAGCCTATGCGTAGCCTGATAAAACTGCGCCTGATGGCCATGATGTTCCTTCAATTTTTTATCTGGGGTTCATGGTATGCAACCGGGGGCAATTATATGAATAGCCATGGCATGAAGGATGTTATCTATCTCGTTTATCTTGCCAGCCCCATCGGTTCCATCGTTTCTCCTTTTTTTCTCGGCATGATCGCAGGCAGACCGCTTTTTTGCTGTAGAAAAATTAATGGGTGTAATGCATATACTCAGCGGCGTGTGTGTAATATGTGCGCCATGGCTCGGCGCTTCATCACCGGGCATATTTCTAAGCTTTATGTTTCTGCACATGCTTTGTTATATGCCAACCGTTGGTCTTGCGTCGGCAACAGTTTTTCATTTAGTGGGTGATAAAGAAAAAGAATTTCCCGTCATCAGGGTGTTTGGAACGTTTGGATGGATCAGTGCAGGCATTATTGTGAGTTATCTTTTACATGGCGATACCACTGCATTGCCCATGTATGTTGCCGGCGCAGGCAGTTTGCTGATGGGTCTTTATAGTTTTACGCTACCGCATATACCGCCAAAAGGTGCCGGCAAAAAAGTTGCGTTCGGCGATGTGATTGGTCTTGATGTATTGAAGCGATTTACCTCCCGTCCATTCATTATTTTTATACTTGGCCTGTTGCTCATTAGCATTCCCTTTGCAAGTTATTTTGCTTATGTACCTATCTTTCTGAAATCAGCTAACATTTCGGATCCGGCATTTAAAATGACCTTTGGACAAATGTCTGAAGTATTTTTTCTCCTGCTCATGCCCTGGTTCTTTAAACGGTTTGGCATCAAATGGGTATTGATCATGGGACTGCTTGCATGGGTGATTCGTTATGGGCTCTTTGCTTTGGCTGCTCCGGAAGCAATTGCATGGATGATGATCGCAGGCATACTGGTGCATATGTAGCATCACAGGTATATATTGATCAGAATGTTGCTCCGCAGTTTCGTGCCCAGGCACAGGGTTTTTTTGTACTGGTCTCTTATGGTGTTGGCCAGGGATTGGGTACACTCACCGCAGGTTTTATATTCAATAGCATTATGAGTGGTGACAATGCCACGGCTGTACAATGGCAAACCTTTTGGTTCATCCCGCTTTTATTTGCAGTGGTAGTTACGTTGATGTTTGCATTTGGATTTAAGGAGAAGCTAAGGGCAGGTAAAAAGGAAGTAATGATTGCTGATTAAGCATAAAAAACTTTTTAGTCCTATCTTGTGTTGCCGGATAATTTTTCAAATAATGAAAAAATCTTTTCTTGTTTTTAGCCATTTGTTTTTATGCATCGTTTGTTTTTCTTCATTTGCGGCTGGTTTTCATGATCCCCCTACACTTGCCATTGGATCCAAAGCCCCTGATTTTAATTTACCATGTATAGATGGAAAAAATTACACGCTGAACTCTTTTAAAGATGCTAAAGTGCTGGTGATCGCTTTTATTTGCAATCATTGTCCCACTTCACAAGCTTATGAAGAAAGACTTATTCAACTTACCCGTGATTATGCTGACAAGGGCGTAAACCTTGTTGCAATAAATCCAAACAACCCGGCTTCGCTTCGTTATGATGAATTAGGCTGGAGTGATGTAGGAGATTCGTTTGAGGATATGAAAGTACGTGCCAGGGAAAAGCATTTTAATTTTCCTTATTTATACGATGGCGAAACAGAGATTACATCAAAACAATACGGACCTGTATCTACCCCGCATATTTTTATTTTTGATAAAAACAGGATACTCCGGTACTGTGGTCGTGTTGATGATATGGAGAACCCGCATAAAGCTCCTCATTCTTCCGATGCAAGGAATGCTATTGATGCATTGCTGAATAATCAGGAAGTTCCGGTTGCCGTTACAAAAGTTTTTGGATGCTCCATTAAGTGGTTAGAAAAAAATGACTGGTTGGATAAGGCAGCCATTAAATGGGCTAAAGAAGCTGTAACGCTTGACACCATTAATGTTTCAGGGGTAACAGATCTTTTAAAAAACAATTCAGATAAATTAAGATTGATCAATGTATGGGCTACCTGGTGTGGTCCATGCACTGCAGAATTCACTGATTTCATCACGTTGAGCAGGATCTATGTACAACGTGATTTTGAATTCATCAGCATAAGTGCGGACGACACTGAGAAGAAAGATAAGGCATTGAAGTTTTTAAAAAACAAACAATCATCGGGTACAAACTATTTGTTCGCAGAAGATGATAAATATAAAATGATCGAAGCTATTGATCCCCAATGGCAGGGTGCGTTGCCCTACACCCTGCTCGTTGAACCTGGTGGTAAGATTGTATATTCAAAACAAGGCGCCATTGATCCCGAACAATTAAGAAAAATAATTTTTAATGACCCTTTTATTGGCAGGTTATATAAATAATTCTCACCACATCAATTGAACATGCAAAAAATATTATTCACTGCTATTGGCGCTTTGTTTTTTTTATCAGCAGTTGTTGCACAACCAAGGTTTCATGCATTGGTGTTGTTTGAAAACGGCGGGCATCATCTTGAATTCACCAACGCTGCAAGACCCTGGCTCAATAAACTTGCGGCTGACAGCAATTTTACCATTGATTATATACAAAGAACTGACTCTATCAATGAAGTTTTCCTGGCAAAATACCAACTACTTATCCAGCTTGATTATCCTCCCTATGGCTGGACAACTGCTGCCATGGCTGCTTTTAAAGATTATATAGAAAAAGGCAAAGGTGGCTGGATCGGATTACATCATGCCACACTGCTGGGTGAATTTGATGGTTATCCTATGTGGTCCTGGTTCTCTGATTTTATGGGAAGTATAAAATTCAAAAATTACATTCCAACTTTCGCTGCGGCGCAGGTTAATGTAGAAGATGCGAAACATCCCTGCATGAAAAACCTGCCGCTTCAATTTACTATCATCAAGGAAGAGTGGTACACCTGGGATAAAAGCCCACGCAACAATGTACATGTACTTGCTTCTGTAAATGAATCATCCTATACACCCAACTCCGCTATAAAAATGGGAGATCACCCGGTAATATGGACCAATGAACATTTTCCGGCTCGAAATATCTATATTTTTATGGGCCACGGTCCCGACCTTTTGGAGAATAAATTTTATACCGTCTTACTTACAAATGCTATTTTCTGGGCGGCGGGAAAAGAATGATTTTGCCTTTGTTGGTGTAAGTGGATTAAAAGACGACGGTGTACAGAATTCGATCATTTCTTTTCCACCTTTTGTCTTGAAACAAATCCTTCGACTTCGCTCAGGACGTCGCCAAAAGTTCAAGCCGTCCCGATAGCTATCGGGATTGATGCGGAACATTTCCCAGGTTGAATATCTCCTAGGCCAAAATCTGCAGTTAGGAACAGAACTCCCACGAACACTTGCGGTCGCTTAACAAGCAAGACGGTATGAGTTCTTTCGGTTGAGCAGTCGATGCCGTGTGGGTGACCAAGCGCATTGTTCGAGCGTGTCCTGATGGGAGGCGGTAACAGGTGCTACAAACCTCGCGCTGTGCGAATTTCTATTGTTTTGATGTTCGAGCCCCTCTCCAGATGGAGAGGGGATGCAGAGTTTTCGATCCGGAGGATATTACTTGGGGTGAGGTTGTAAAGACTGTGCCAGCAATCTTCTTTGCTTCTGGTCACGATTTGTGACCACCTCTAAAGTAACTTCCTTTCATGTATCAGCAAATGCACTATTCCTTTGCGGTTGTTATTATTATTTACCATGTTGCGGTTTTGCCTTTGTTGGTGTTGCGCCAAGGCTTGCAACGCAGCTACACCGACAAGGTTGCTAAATGGCAGCCTCTTTTTAATCAGGAATTGTAATGCTCCTTCGCCTGCGTTAGTGTCCGTAATTCAAGATGCCCGGATGCCTGCCTCCCCCGCAAACATGCGGTGATCTTCCGCGCCTATTTAATTAACTTAGCTATTCTATCTTCATCATTCATTAAAGCAACAACCGCTATATGAAATTTTCATTGTTAACAGTAACCTACGCAGGATTGTTTCACGACGGAAAACCACTAACAGTAGAAAAACAAATACATAAAGCCAAAGAACTGGGATTTGATGGCCTTGCTCTTGAAACAAAAAGACCTGTTGCTTCACCACTTGATCTTTCAAAAGCAGACAGGGCACGCATCAAATCTGTAGCAGCTAATGAGGGCATTGAATTATGTGCTGTTGAAAGCCTGAGCAATTTCTGCAGTAATCTAATGGAAGAACGTGAGAACAATTTAGCCATGATGCGTTATGTGCTGGAGCTTGCGCAGGACCTTGATGTAAACATGGTAAAGATATTTGCAGCATGGCCGGGAATAATTAATGATGATATGCCTGCTATGTATGGCCCCTACGATCGTGGTAATTATTTTAAACCTTTATTTGCTGCTGATCTTAAAATATGGTATCGTGCTGTTGAAGGAATTCGTGAAGTGGCTGACCGCGCCGCTGACATGGGCATTACATTGGTATTGCAGAATCATGGCCCTGTGCTTACACCGGGTTATGAAGATGTACTCGCCATGACAAAGGAAGTAGATCGTTCTAATCTTAAGATATGTCTTGATGTACCGATGTTCTTCGATCGCCAGAGTACAGAATATGTACGTGAAGCAGTGGAGAAATGCAGCGAATATATTCGTTATACACATTATGGTGCATGGAATTTTAGCGAATCAGAAGATGGCGAAGTAATACTCGACCCTGCTCCGGGTCATGGTGGCAAGATCAATTATGAAACATTTATAGAAACGTTGCATGATCATGGTTATGATGGCTATCTGACTTCAGAATATTGCCTTCCCATTTTACGCAATCATAAACTCTGCGGTATAGAAGATATTGACGAGGCAACGCGCAGAGGATTGCATTATATGAAACAACTGGTGCAACGTGTTACTGCTGCAAAAAAACCCACAACATCAAAAGCCGCTCTTGCCTAACCATACTATTGATGACAAATGAAACGGACCATTCACATAGCCTATGCGTAGCCTTATAAAACTGCGCCTGATGGCCATGATGTTCCTTCAATTTTTTATCTGGGGTTCATGGTATGCAACCGGGGGCAATTATATGAATAGCCATGGCATGAAGGATGTTATCTATCTCGTTTATC
>VBAU01000063.1 GCA_005883855.1 Bacteroidota bacterium | reverse complement strand
ACTGTTAATAGACGAAAGAATACTTGCCGATACAGATACGTTGATGGTGTTTGGGCTTGATCACTTGATCACCGAGCAGGAGGCTGCACCGGAAGAAATTGAGGCCATCAAACAATTTCTAAGAAGAGAAGGGACTTGCCTGATACTCGGGCCGCACCACGATGTTGGTTTTTCAGAAGATCTAAATCAGCGACAACAGGAATATACTCATCACGGCGATCCATTGGTACCGAGACAGCAGCGTTTTGGAAAATATACAAGGTCTTTAATGCAGGGTGTTGGCGTACCCGTTGAAAATCGTTATGGTTTACGACCGGCTACTGTAAAGGGAACAAACAATCAACTGGTACCGCTTTCCAAACAAATGGATCTTGACAATCACAAATTACTCGATGGGGTAGCCACGTTTAATTTTCACATGCATCTGCCACATTATGCCGTTACCACCAACGATGACAAACTGATACACGTGTTGGCACGTCAGCCTATTGATATGTCTCACCCGCATCCGTTTATTGAAGCAGGTAACCGTGAATTCAATATGTTTCTCTGGATGCCACCGGCAGGAGAGAGGGCCGGTGATATTTTGTTAGCGGACTCCACGATCTTCACAACTCTCTTTGGTGGCGATGAAAGCCTCGAACGCTTCTGGAAAAATCTTGCGATGCTTTAACTATTGGAGTGAAAAAAAATTGGGCATGGGATTTAAAAGGAAAATTTGGTTTCATCTTCTTTGGGTGCATCCGAAATTTTCGCAGGCTGTGTTTTCTTTGTTTTCCCATTTTAGTTCACTTACATCCCCTCCGTCGGAGGGGTGGAAGAAATTTTGCATAAAGAAATGTTCAAAGGGGGTGGGTTTCCGTATGCGAAAATTTGGAATGCATCCTCTTTTTTTGATCCTGTTGCCCATGTGTTCATTTGCGCAAGAAAAAAAAGGCAGTTTCGAAATCTACGGACAGATTATGACCGATGCCGGGTATAATTTTAACAGCATCGATCCCGATTGGTTTGATGTGATGAGACCTTCCAAACTTCCTTCGTACAAAAATCAGTTTGGTCCTGATGGAAACGTCTTCTTTAGTGTGCGTCAAACAAAATTTGGGATAAAAAGTAATACGCTCACTCCATTGGGAGAACTGAAAACGCATTTTGATTTTGATTTAATTGGTTTCGGAAAAGATATTGGACAAACGACCTTCCATTTGGTGAACGCATATGGGCAGCTCGGCAAAATAGGTGCAGGGCAGACCGCATCTACATTCATGGACTTGGATGTATTTCCGGTGACGCTGGATTACTGGGGACCGTTATCCAGGGTATTCTTTTTGAACATTCAGTTAAGGTATGTGGTACTCGAAAAAACAAACAGAAAACTTATCGTTGCATTGGAGCGTCCCGGTGCAACGGCTGACGGAGGAGATTATTCTAACAGCATCGAGATACAACATGTGAAGCCCGTTTTCAAGTTTCCGAATTTAACGGCGCAATATCGCCACGCGGGAAATTGGGGCTATGTACAGATTGCCGGCCTTTGCAAAAGCATAAAGTGGAAAGATCTTGACACATCCACTTACAACCTTAGTGGTAGTGCAGTAGGGTGGGGGTTTAACATCGGAACGGTGATCAACGCAACGAAAAAAATAAAGCTGAAGCTACAGGGCGTTGGCGGGCAGGGAATCGAAAATTATATTGCGGACGTTACACCTGATGTTGGTTTGAAGAGTCAACCCGGAACTGTTTCGCAACCATTACAAGGCACAGCGCTGCCAGCATGGGGGTTTTTTAGTTTTGCTGAAATAACGTGGACAAAATCGTTGCAGAGTTCAGTTGGTTACTCGATGTTACAAATTAAAAATTCCGATCTGCAATCTTCAAATGCATTCAAGAGGGGACAGTATGCCTTGATCAACTTGCGTTATTACCCGGTAGACAAGGTAATGCTGGCAATCGAATATCAATATGGGCGAAGAGATAATTTTAGTGACGGATTTCATTCGATAGCGAATAAAATACAATTGGAGTTCGAGTTTAATTTTTCTCAATTGTTTTCAAAACAAGAATAGACATCTTCGTTTTAGCGATTAGAAATTGAAACGATACTGAAGTCCACCAATAAATTGAGTCCTTGAGCCAAGAAATCCTGCCTCAGCCCTGACCTGTAAACTCCGGCTAATTTGATATTGCGAACCGACAATAAAATTCCACATTTGTTTCTGCCGTTTTTCAAGAGAGTATTGAACGCTGCCATTTGAAAGATTGTCGACAGCCTGGGTAGCTCCATCCAGTACGTTTCCAAACGTTGACAGTATTCTGTTAGCGGTTTCGTGCTTAGCTACATTAATGGGGTTTTTTTGTTGAATGGGAGTTAGTCCAGTCCACCAGGCATCAACCTTCGCCTGGCTCTCCTGCAGTTTCTGATTACTGACGTCAATCTTATTCTGCCATTCACTTGTTGGAAAGAGATCGGATAAAGGCAGCGAGCCGCTTGTGGAGCTTCCAAGCTGCACCCTGAATCCACCAACCCACATGGCAATGTTCCTGTCGGGTTTTTTCAGTGTTATATTTTTTCCGAACCTGGGGCCAACTACGAATGCAAAGGCGGGCTTCTCCAGTGCTTCAATATCTGACCATGAGAAATTCATATCAAGCGCAAAGAAGAAACCCCGGATGCCGGCGGTAGGAGTTAATCCAAAGCCCACTGTTGTGGCATTGAAATTGGCTTTCGTTTTGAGGCTTGTTATTTGATGCCAGCCACTACTATCAGGTAACCAAACTCCCGCATCGATAGCTGTCGAAGTCTTCGACTGAGCAAGGATTCCATACACATTCAAGAATGGCAACACCCACAAGTCGGGACGTAGGTTTACCCCATTGGTTGTAGCCGTCGCGCTATTGAATCGAATGATCTCATCCAGTGGATACAGGGGACCATGATTGAAACCGACGGAAAGATTTTCAATGATAATGTCCGACTGCTGGTAGAGATATTGTGCGCTGAATCCCCCCGACTTTGGAATATTAAATCCCTTGGCAGTTACTTTCTTTCCCCATGCAGGAAATATGTATGGATACTCCGACTTTTTTAGACTGTCAGAAATATATTGATTCTTCGGGCCAAGAACCTTGTCCGTG
>VBAU01000062.1 GCA_005883855.1 Bacteroidota bacterium | reverse complement strand
CCGCCCTACAGGTAACGCAGGGTAAGCCGTTGTTCATGTTCTACCTGAGCAATATCTTATTTGCAATGGGCAAATCAAAAGAAGCAATTCTTTACCTCGAAAGAGCAATGGAAAAAGCTCCAAGGCTCCTGAAGCGATTTGTTGAGCTCAATCCATCGATTCTTCAAAATCAACAAGTGGTCGATATTCTGGCAAAATTTAAACGCAACAAGTCAATTTAGTCGTCAGATGAAGCCATTCTAAACCGCTATTCATCACGCTCCCAAAAAAATAACATGGACCTCTCTTTGGTAGTATTGCGGTTTAACGTATCGAGTCTTGTTGCTTGGACCTTCTTTCTTATTTTTGCGCCGCTTAAAAATTTCTTCTGATGAATTTTAATCTAACGCAAATTCCTGAACGGCACCTGAAACCAAGAACTGCAGGGATCACGATGGTAATGGACAAAGGGTTGAGTGTTAATGAAGCTCAGAATTTTTTAAGCGTTTCAAAACCACACGTAGACATCGTGAAGCTTGGTTTCGGAACTTCCTTTGTAACGCCCGGTTTGAAAGACAAATTGGAAGTGTACAGCTCGCATGACATCCCTATTTATTTTGGCGGTACCCTGTTTGAAGCTTTTCTCATACGTGACCAGTTTGATGATTATATACAGGTCTGCAAGGACTTCGGAATCCGGTATATGGAAGTGAGTGATGGGTCAATTACTATTCCTCACGCAGAGAAGTGTGGTTACATCGAAAAGCTCACGAAATATGGGACGGTGCTGAGTGAGGTAGGGAGTAAAGATGCAGAACATATCATACCGCCTTACAAATGGATAGAACTGATGCGAGCTGAGTTGAATGCCGGCGCCACCTATGTAATTGCTGAAGCGAGGGAAGCCGGTAACGTAGGCATTTACCGCGGCTCAGGAGAGGTGAGAGAGGGGCTGGTGCAGGAAATCCTTACGCAGATACCGCAGGAAAAAATTGTTTGGGAAGCGCCGCAAAAAGGTCAGCAACTTTATTTCATTGAATTGCTGGGATGCAACGTAAACCTCGGAAACATCGCTCCCTCAGAAGTGCTGCCGCTGGAAGCCATGCGTATTGGGCTGCGCGGAGATACTTTCAGTTTATTTTTAAACCACAAAAGCTGATGTTCCTCTATGGACTGATCGGTTATCCATTAACACATTCTTTCTCGAAAAATTATTTTACTGAAAAATTTAAGAAGGAAGGACTGGAAAATTGCCGCTATGAAAATTTTCCGCTAGCAGATATAAATGACCTGCCCAAAATAATCAATGACAATCCCGACTTGCATGGTATCAACGTAACGATTCCGCATAAAGAATCGGTTTTACCCTTCTTGCATGAAGTCAACGACCTGGTAAAACAAACGAGAGCCTGCAATTGCCTTGAGATCACGAACAAAAAATTGGTCGGATACAATACCGACGTGATTGGTTTTGAAAAAGCACTTGTGAACAAACTTAAACAACCGCACAAAAATGCGTTGATTCTTGGCACGGGCGGTGCGGCTAAGGCAGTAGAGTTTGTTTTGAGAAAACTAGGTATTGGTTACCGGTATGTGTCCCGGTATCCGTCAGTCAAAAATCTTTCTTATGAGCAGTTGACTCCCCATGTAATCGAAAAAAACACGCTGATCATCAATACAACGCCACTTGGCATGTATCCTAAGGTTACCGAAGCTCCACCGCTGCCATACGATTTAATCACACCGGAGCATTTTCTTTTTGATCTGATTTACAATCCTCCAAAAACATTATTCTTGAAAAAAGGTGAAGAGAGCGGAGCCACTATTGAGAATGGCTACAATATGCTTGTTTACCAGGCAGAGGAGAGTTGGACTATTTGGAACGAACAGAACTGACAAGCAATAGGCAATTGGCAAATCACGGATGCAAGTCGATTGCTTATTACTTATTGGCCATTGCCAATTTACTCCGTGCTGCGTCTGGAATTGGGACAATTTTTTTCACTGAGTAATCAAAGCACACCATGCCAGTCTTTGCGGCTGCCACTGCGATCCTGCTTTGTTGAGTGGCTTGTTTCTCCAGCTTATAGAAAACTTCAAAGGCGACCTTCGAGAACTCGCCGGCAGTGACCGATGCAATAATTTTTTCGCCGTAAAATATTTCATTCTTGAACTCAATTGCAACATCGCTCATGATCAATCCAACGCCTGCAAATTCCAGTTCTGCGAACCCAAATTTTTGAAAGTATTGCACCCTCGCCTCATGAAGAATTGATAATATGGTGTCGTTACCAACATGGTTGCCGTAGTTCAGGTCAGTGATCCGGATGGGAATTTGAGTTTCAAAGGAAAATTTCTCTGGCAGCTCAATCTTTATTCTTGGCATGCGCGCGGTTTCCAATAAAATTAAATGAAACTATCAACAACTCACAGTTCCTTATCCTGTGCAGACTTGATGATGTCGAGAACATTCATAAAATTATCGGCGGAAGGAGCGGGAGAGGATTGGGTAATTTTGTCGCGCCATCTTTTCATTTGTTCCTGGCATTGTTTGTACTCGTCAGAAGTCCCGTTGTTGTAAAAGCATCCGACGGCGTCCGCAAGTTTTTTTGACACCCGGACTAAAGAACCATCAGGATTCATGAAATTCAAATAACGATCTGCGTCCACGATCAAAGGGCAAAACATCTCCGCGTAAACTCGCTTGTTGAAAGTCAGATGTGGAATTTGAATTAACTGCGTACGCCACATCCGTGGTCTGCGTCATATAGGCAGCCTGGCTACTTGTGAGTTTTTTCTTCGATGCCGTATTGGCCCTGGTCAAGACTGGTCTCTCTTTGGGCAAATTGTTGCTTAGAGCGGGCACGGATTGAACAGAAGGAGTTTGTTGATTGCCAGGTTCAACGGTAGTCGGTGACGTTTTTTGGGGAACAACTGTCTTACCGGCGATACCGCGGTTATTGGCTTTTTGATTTAAGAGTCTGAAGACTCCGAATGCAACGAATGCGATAAGCGAGGCGGCTACCGCATATCGGACGACCGGAGCAATTCTTCTTTGCGGGGAAATCGTCGGAGCGGAGTGTTGTTCATAAAGCACGTCAGCGATCTTTTGCCAGGTGCCAACAGGAGGAGGAACTTCCAGCTGATAAAGCTTCGCAGCATACTCTTCATTCTCGGCGAGTTCCAACGCAGACACGATCTCACTCCAGGCATTGCTTGGAGGAGTGATCTCTGCCTCATACAGTTTATGAGGGAATTCAGCATTGATATCGTCTTCCAAAGCGTTAACTATTTTTGCCCATGCGTTATCAGGTGGGCTTACGTCATAGTTAAACAACTTTCTTTTCAGTTCTTCACTCATACGGCTATCGGTTGCGTTCTTCAAGAAATTTTTTCACCATTTCCTGCAATATCACTTTGGCTCTTGACAGCTGCGATTTGCTGGTCCCTTCGCTAATGTTCAACATGTCTCCAATTTCTTTGTGCGTATATCCTTCGACGACATACAGGTTAAAAACAGTACGATAACCAGGCGAAAGCTCCTGGATTAACTTCATGATGTCTTTTTCAGCCAGGTTGTCCAGGACCGATAAATTTTTTCCCTCGATTGTGTGTTCGTGCTGTTCCGTGATCGGCTGCTGGTAAGTTTTCCGCCTGAAATGCTCGATTGCGGTATTGACAAAAATGCGTCGGATCCAACCTTCAAAGCTTCCTTCTCCGCGGTAGCTGTTCAGTTTTTTATAGACTTTTATGAATCCTTCTTGCAATATGTCCTGGGCTTCCTCCGCATTACCTGCATACCGCAAGCACACGCCATACATTCTCGGCGAAAACCGGCGATACAATTCTTCCTGCATTCGCCTGTCGCCTGCCAGACATCCCTGAATTAAGTCGCTTTCGGGAATAATTTGGTTGCGTAATGTGCTCAAATTTTTGGTTTTAACGGGCTTTTTCCGGGGAGAATTCTTCAGACAAATATTTTACCAGCTTATCTATAGCTTTTTTTCGATGACTAAATCTATTCTTCTCTTCCATGTCCATTTCAGCAAATGTATGAATCGCGCCATCAGGCACAAACACGGGGTCATAACCAAAGCCCGCTCCACCTCTCCTGTGATCAGTGATGGTTCCCGGGCAAATTCCTTCAAACGAATGCTCCCTTTCATTAATGATCAAGGAAATAATAGTCCTAAATCTCGCTTTTCGATTGGAATTTCCCTCCAACTTGCGCAGTAGCTTATCAATATTCTTTTCAAAGGATTTCTCTTCTCCGGCATACCTGGCACTTTTTACCCCTGGTTCGCCATTTAATGCTTCCACGTCTAACCCCGTGTCCTCGCTGAAACATCCTATAGCAAGGGTATTTGTTTTGGTTAGTTCGTATATAGTCCGTGACTTATTGCTGGCGTTTTCCTCGAGCGTCGCGTATGGCTCAGGAATATCTAAGTCAATCCCGGCCTCCCGCAGTGTAATAATTTCTAAGAAAGTGTGTGCTTTAATTGCGGAGCGTACTTCGTCTGTCTTGTGTTGATTATTGGTAGCAAAAATTAGTTTCATTAGCTCTGATTTCTTCCATTCCTGTCTAAGAAAGATCAAAGATCCTCCTTAGGCAAACCCATAACTTACTCTTTAAGACTTTATCCGATTCTAGTTTTTCCAGGACGGGCGTGTACAAAAAAGTACAGTTATTAAGGGGCTGGATTTGGAACTCCGGAAAATTTACCGGCATTTCCAGTTCCGATGGAGCCACACCAAACAACATGATAACTGCGCTGTTAAATTTCTCTCGTAAATCACTGTACTGAATGGATGGCAGATCGGCAATATTTACTATAGCGACATCCGTTAAGCTCAATTTACAAGCTCCCAACATGGACGTCAGGAAGTTCAATGGCTCATCTGGCATGTAGGTAATACCCGTGTAGCGGACGACTAGCAAAATTCGTTTCTTGAACTCGCCTAGATGTTTCCAGGCAACTGCTGATCGATTTGTTGTTGAATTATTTTCTGGTGGCGTCTGTCTTTGAGACGTTGAAGATTGTACCGGGTTCACGTGAGATTGATCATTAATCTCAACAAGAGAGTCTCGGTAGATTTCCACAAGAAGTGTCGAAGTTAGTCGGATGTCATTAAGTGCCATGGGAGCAATGTCAGGGAAGGCCTCAGCTTTTTTTTGTTTCTTTGCCTGCAAAGTAAAATTATTTATGATTGAGGCTATGGATATTTCTATCACGAAAACCGCGCGTAGTAAATTACAGGATTTGGAGCTTGACAACATTCCATTTGGCAAGTATTTTACCGATCACATGCTCGAGGCTGACTATAAGAACGGCGAATGGCAAAACATTCAAATCAAGCCGTATCAACCGCTGTTGTTTGAGCCATCACTTTCCGCTTTGCATTATGGGCAGGCGATTTTTGAAGGCATGAAGGCTTACAAAGACAACAATGGCGACACTTTTCTTTTTCGGCCTTACGATAATTTTCACCGGTTCAATATCTCAGCAGCACGGATGAACATGCCAGAAATATCCGAGGAGATTTTTATCGAAGGGCTACGCCAGTTGCTCAAGATGGATAAAAGCTGGATTCCGCCAATGCGCGATCACTCATTGTACATCCGCCCATTAATGTTCGCAACGGACACGGCGTTGGGGGTAAAACCATCGGACACCTATAAATTTATGATCATACTGAGCCCAACCGGTCCATATTATGCAGAGCCAATGAAGATCGCGGTAGAGGAAAAATACACAAGAGCCGCGCCGGGAGGTGTAGGGTTCGCAAAAAATGCCGGTAACTACGGAGGAAGTATGCTCGCCGCCACTGTTGCCAGGGAAGAGGGATACGACCAGGTGCTTTGGACGGATGCTTTCGAACATAAATGGCTACAGGAAGTGGGAATGATGAATGTGTTCTTCGTGATCAATGGAATCGTGATTACTCCAACTCTGGACGATGGATGCATATTAGCTGGTGTTACACGAAGCAGCGCCATTACTTTACTGAAGGAAATGGGACTTGTTGTGGAGGAAAGAAAGATCCACATCGACGAGCTCTTGGAGGCTTATAAACGAGGCCTTCTCGAAGAAACTTTTGGTACCGGAACTGCCGCCACGATAGCATTGATTTGTGAATTAAAGTACAAAGATCATATCATGCGATTTTCCCTGGACAGATGGAAAATTGCACCGGCCTTGAGGAAATCCATAACAGATATTCGTGAAGGTACCCGTGACGATAAATATGGCTGGATGGTTAAAGTCTAGATGATAGGGATTTAGATGATGGATGATAGTTTGCCTTCGGGGTCGCATCGCTCCGGGATTATGTTGGTAGGCACAGGATCGGCAATAAAAATTATCACCCATCCACTTTAAATTATCATCTATTCCCCTACCTTTGCCGTCCTAAAATTAAACGGTCATAATGCCTACGATTCAGCAATTAGTACGTAAAGGAAGAGACATCATCAGAGCAAAAAGTAAATCCAGGGCTCTGGATAGCTGCCCGCAGCGCCGGGGCGTTTGTACCCGCGTGTACACGACTACTCCCAAAAAACCAAATTCGGCATTGCGCAAAGTAGCAAAGGTTCGTTTGACAAATAAAATTGAAGTTATCGCGTACATTCCGGGCGAGGGACACAATTTACAAGAGCACTCGATTGTATTGATTCGGGGTGGTCGTGTAAAGGATCTTCCTGGCGTGCGCTATCATATTGTTCGTGGTTCGCTGGACACCGCAGGGGTAAAAGACCGCAAACAGAGTCGCTCCAAATACGGCACAAAAAGAGAAAAAGCAGGAGCTAAGAAATAATAATCACGGATTCCACGGATGATAAGGATTTCGCGGAGCCAATTTTTTTAAAAGATTTTATTTTCGAAATAGGGATTTAATCA
>VBAU01000061.1 GCA_005883855.1 Bacteroidota bacterium | reverse complement strand
TGTTCCACCGCCGGCTAATCCAATTCGTAAGGGGGCTTTGCTTCGATAAATCATTTTTCGTGAAACGTCAAACGTGAAACGTGAAATTTTACTTCATCATGTTTGAGAGCATAGCAAAACATTTATTTAATAATGTCGCCAGCGCACTTAACTCGTCCGTTCGAAAATAGTCCAGGTCAACGGCCGTTTCCAAAATCGCATCAATCTCGATAATTGATCCCCGAGCGACTTCGGAAAATCTTTTTCTTTCGATTGGCGATCGTCTGGAAGATCCTTCCGCAAGATTGAGCTTTACTGACAATCCGGCTCTCCTGATTTGTTGTACCATATTAAATCTTTCATTTGTAGGCAATTTGGTTGATACGTGATATACTTCTTTCGTTAGCTCCCGTACCGCATGATAGACATCAAGAGACTGATGGTTTAATTTTATAAACATAGAAAAGGTTTTTTTCCTTTAGGCTCTTCACATTTGACATTTGACTTTTCACTTTTCACCTTTGACGTTTCCCATTTGAACTTTCACCTTTCACGTTTCACGTTTCACGTTTCCAGCCAGCTCAAGTATCGCGTCCACCAGATTTGTCCAAGTAAATTTTTCTTTCTCGCTGCGAAGATGCGGTAAAAAATAATTTTCTCCTAATTGATAAAAACGCTGAATAGCAGAAGCAAGAGATTCGGCGTTGGGTTCAGCAACAAGACCTGCTTTTTCATGAGGCACTAACGATGGCAGGCCGCCTACATTCGTCACGATCATTGGTTTCTGAAAATAATAAGCCAGTGGCGTTACACCACTTTGCGTAGCATTTCGATACGGTTGCACTACGACGTCGGCAGCACATAAATAATATCTTACTTGACTATCCGGAATAAAATTAGTTCTCAGGATCACACTATCACGAATCCCTAGCCTGTCTATCTGTTCGAGATAAGGTTTTTCATCTTCATAAAATTCGCCCGCGATCAGCAATTTGATATTTGAGTCCCGATAGCTATCGGGATGATATTTGATATTTGCTTTTAGGATTTTCACTGCCTCCAGCAAAATATCCAATCCCTTATATTTCCTGATAAAACCAAAGAAAAGAATTACAGATTCCGAATTCCCAATTCCTAACTCCCTTCTCGCATCCATTTTTGAGACTGGCTCGCCAAAATTGTCGTACAGTGGATGTGGAACAAATTTCGCAGATTTTTCTTTTTCGAATTGTCTAAGATCAATCAGGACCTTTTCACTCATCGCAATAAAAGCATCGCAGTTCTTTAGAAAGTATTTTGTAAAGGCTTTATCTGCTGGTCTGTGCTCGTGTGGGATGACATTGTCCGCTATACAAACGATTTTTGTGTGTCGATTCTTTTTTACCCTCCGCAGGATCGTTCCCAATGCTGGTCCCATAAATGGAAGCCAGTATCGGGCGACGATTATATCCGGCATTTCTTTTTTGATTCGCTTACCAACTCTCATCCAGTTGAAGGGATTAATTGAATTGATCGTGGGAACTATTTTTATTCCTGCTGGCGGTGGCTCGTTCGTGTATTGTGTTTTGCCCGGAAATAGAAAATTGGGATACTGCAGGGAAAATGAATAAATCTGGCAATCATTTCCCCGATCGATAAATTCTTTTGCCAGTCGATGATCAAATGTCGCCAGTCCTCCGCGCAGAGGGTGTGCAGGGCCTATGATGATGATCTTCCTCATTATAGCCCGATCTTTTCTTCGATGAGATAGGCATTTCTGCCGGGAGTATTTCGTGCCATTAGTTCGGCAACAAAACCTGTAACAAAAAGTTGTGTACCGATGATCATGGCCAGGATCGCAAAGAAGAACAGCGGTCGTTGTGTCAAACCCGTTTTATCAAAAAAGAATTTGGAAACAGTGAGATAAATAAAAATGATGAAGCCAAATAAAAATGCAAGTGCTCCCCCGGTTCCGAAGAAATGCATAGGTCGCTTGCCATATTTTCCAACAAATAGTATGGATGCAATATCCAGTCCGCCGGTGATAAGTCGTCCCATTCCAAATTTTGAATGGCCATATTTTCTGGGCCGGTGCTCAACCACTTTTTCGCCGATTTTTTTAAAACCCGACCACTTTGCGAGCAACGGAATATACCGGTGCATTTCACCGTACACCTCTATACTTTTTACAACTTTTACATTGTAGGCTTTTAGCCCGCAATTAAAATCATGCAATTTTATTTTTGAAACCCGCGCAGTAAACCAATTAAAGAATCTGGAAGGTACTGTTTTGGAGATGGGATCATGGCGAGTTTTTTTCCAACCGCTGACAAGGTCATACCCATCTTCCACAATCATGCAGCGTAATGCAGGTATTTCTCCCGGGCTATCCTGCAGATCAGCATCCATGGTGATGACAACGTCGGCTTGCGCAGCGCGGAAGCCCTCATTCAACGCCGCTGACTTTCCATAATTGCGCTGAAATTTTATGCCCCGGATATTTGAATTCTTCTTTCGAAGTTCATGGATCACCTGCCAGGAGCTATCGCTGCTTCCGTCGTCTACCATGATAATCTCGTATGACAATTGATTTTCGTTAGCCACGCGCTGTATCCATTCTGTTAATTCAGGCAATGACTCAGCTTCATCCAGCAAAGGGACAATGATGGAAATATCCATTACATGCTCATTTGATCAAGAGGGTTGACCGGCTTCTTTTTTGTGACGGCGGCTCCTATAAGAGACCCTATAGCGCCGACAATTGCATATACCAAAATGATTCCTCCAATTGTAAGTACCCAGAACATTTTTTGCCACATCTCGATCCCTTTATCAATTTGATCCTCGGGAGTGTTACGGTCTTCCATGCGCTGTCTCGCGATTTCGACCATTTTTTCTCTTATGTCGGGAAAGATGGAAAAAAGAATCACCGTAAACGCGATCATGATCAAAGCAAGCAGCGCAGTCGTTTTGAAACCATAGCTAAAGAGGTTGCCAAAAGTAACCTGGTTATCTAGAGCATTACCGTATTGATTAACAAAAAATATTAACCCGGCTACCATCAGAATGTAACTGATCCACGCCATTGAAGGATTTTTCCAGAGCCCCGTGAACTGTAAAACCAGTGTATAAATAATGAGAACCGCAGCAATAACTGATGCTGCTACGAAGTGACTCATTGGCTTTTTAGGTTCCATAAAAAATTTATTTGTTCAAAAATAGTTGCTCTTTATTAATAATTCCTATGACTTTACCCACCAGCTCCCTACCGACAAGTGGTGAGTTTTTTGATCTCGATCGCAGGTCCGATGCTCTTACCGTCCATTTTTGTTTCGGTGCAAATAAAGTCAAACATGCTTTCTCATTCTGCACAATGCCGTTTACCTGGTTTTTAAAAATTTTCCTTGGACTAAGGCAAAGCAATTCTACTATCTTTTCTTGTGTGATTTTCTTTAGGCATGTATTCAACACGGCATAAGTTGTTTCTAAACTAGTCATTCCATATTTAGCGTATTCAAATTCCAGCATTTTGCTGTCAGATTCATGTGGCAAGTGATGGCTGGCTATGCAATCCACCGCACCTTCGAGTACCGCTTTTTGCAGTGCATTCCGATCTTCCTTTGTTCTCAATGGCGGGTTCACTTTAAGGTTGGTATCATAGTCGGTCAGGTCTTCATCGCAGAAGAATAAATGGTAAGGAGTGGCCGAACAGGTTGTGGCTGCATCTTGCTTCGCGCTACGTATCTGTTCAACAGACGTTTTTGTGCTTACGCCTGTAAAATGGATTTTGGATTCCGTGTAAATGGCTAGTTTGATGTCCCTTGCAATCACGAGTTCCTCTGCGACGGAGGGCTTTCCCGCTAGACCGAGCCGGGTGGAAACAATTCCTTCGTTCATTAAGCCCTGAGGATTGACGGTTTGATCATCTGGCAATTGAATAATGATACCGTCAAATGCTTTGATATACAGAAGAGCCTTTAATAACAGTCCGGAGGATTGAACAGAGTTCAATCCGTCGCTGAAGGCGATGGCGCCGCTGAGCTGCATATCATACATCTCGGCAAGTTCTTTTCCTTCGGCATTTCTCGTGATCGCACCAATAGGATGAATGTTGACAGGTAATGACTTTGCTCTCTGAATGATGTATTCAATATTTGCTTTG
>VBAU01000060.1 GCA_005883855.1 Bacteroidota bacterium | reverse complement strand
GAATGAACCAAGGGTTTTATCAACGAGGTCAAGATCTATCAACTTCTCTGCAACCAGGAGTCCAAGCGATTCCATTTGTTGTCCAAACTGAATAAAATTGATTTGCTCAGTCGATGGACGAGCTGTTAACTCTTTACCCGTTGATGGGAATTCGTGAGAATTAACAAAATACAGCAGTTCAGCAAATTCCCGTGTTTGAAAGTTGCGTAGCGTTTCCAGAGTAAGCCTCTCGTGGCGATCCCTGGCTGCCGCCCGCACTTGTGCAATGCCAAAAACAAGCGCCACGATCAATGACAATGCCAGGGCAACGTTAGCACTGGTTGCTATTATGTCCGTCATACGACTTTGTTTAGTGCTTGTAAAGATAAGATCAAGTATTGCAAGCTCACTAGCTTTTGTTCACCACCTAGATTTCCATTGTGCACCTATGTTCCTACGTTTCTATGTGGTTACGGATTGTCGTTGTTCTTTTCCGATCTGCCCAATAGGCCCACGCGACAAGTAGTTCACTGCGATAAGCCCACCATAATCGGTGATCTCTCAACAAATATTTTATAAAGGTATTTGATTTGAAACTTTATGAAGTTACTCGTATGACGTTTCTTTGCAGTGCAATTTTTAAAACTTCTCATTGCTTTCCTGGTTCGCTCAAATGAATTTTCCATGGACGATCTCATTGCGGGACGACTTCAAATGGCAATTTCCCTCGGGTTTCATATCGTGTTCGCATGTATCGGCATGACCTTGCCTGTGCTGATGGCATTTAGCGAGTGGCGTTGGTTAAAAACCGGCAAACAAGTTTACCTGGATATCACCAAGGCATGGAGCAAAGGCGCTGCGATATTTTTTGCCGTCGGTGCCGTATCAGGAACTGTGTTGTCTTTTGAACTCGGTTTGCTGTGGCCGGAGTTTATGAAGCATGCTGGTGCAATCATTGGAATGCCGTTTTCGTGGGAAGGAACGGCATTTTTTATTGAGGCAATTGCGCTGGGAGTTTTTCTTTATGGATGGAACAGGTTGAATAAATGGGTGCATTGGCTGTCGGGAATCCTGGTAAGTGTGTCTGGAATCTTATCGGGCATTTTTGTAGTATCTGCCAATGCGTGGATGAATAGCCCTGCGGGATTTGATTGGGTGAATGGCAAAGCCATCAACATTGATCCCGTAAGAGCGATGTTCAACGATGCATGGCGCTCACAAGCAATCCATATGACGTTGGCTGCTTTTATTTCGACAGCATTTGCTGTGGCTGGCGTACATGCGTGGCTGTTGTTGAAGAATCGAAGCAGGTTATTTCATCAGCAGGCGGTTAAGACCGCGTTGATATTTGGATCTGTAGCAGCTTTGCTTCAGCCACTGAGCGGAGACTTTTCAGCAAAAGATGTCGCCAAAAGACAACCGATGAAGCTTGCAGCAATGGAAGCTCTGTACAAAACGAGCAAGCCTGCCGACCTGGTTGTTGGTGGATTGCCAAGTGATGATGAGCAGCGAGTGAATTACGCAATACACATTCCAAAAGGATTAAGCTTTTTAGCTAAAGGCGATTGGAATGCAGAAGTGGATGGACTGGATAAGGTATCCAGTGAAGACCGGCCGCCGGTGCTGGTGACCCATATTTCATTTCAACTTATGGTCATGATCGGTTTCTTTCTGGCATTTGTTGCCCTATTATATCTCGTGTTTAGTATTGGGTGGCGACGAGTGCTGATGCAAAAATGGTGGTTAGGGGTTATTGCGTTCGCAACTCCATTAGGATTCCTGGCGGTGGAAGCAGGATGGACAGTTACAGAAACAGGCAGGCAACCCTGGATCATTTATGGCATCATGCGAACAAAGGATGCAGTATCGTCCATGCCCGGCTTGCGCTATTCATTCATGGTAGTGACTATTGTTTACGTGTTGCTTTCGTTAACAATCGTTTGGCTCATGCGGAGACAAATCAACACTATTGACGAATTCTATCTAACGGCCAAAACATCGTGAATGCTTACACTCATCATTATCATACTGGGCATTTCGTTTATCTTGTACACGTTGTTAGGCGGCGCGGATTTTGGAGCGGGCATCGTTGAAATCTTTGCAGGCAAAAGAGAGGAAGCCACAATATCAAAAGCGATAGCGCCCGTTTGGGAAGCCAATCATGTGTGGCTGATATTGGCGGTAGTTATTTTATTTACAGCATTTCCGTTAGTCTATGCTTCACTGTCGTGGGTACTCCACATTCCACTAATGATGGTGTTACTTGGCATCATCATGCGCGGCACTGCGTTTACCTTCCGGCACTATGACGTGCACCAGGGCCGGTCTCACAGATACTATAATTTTTTATTTCACTTGTCAAGTTTCATCACACCTGTTTTTCTTGGAATGATCTTAGGCTCAATGATCCTCGGCAGAATTAGTTTTGATCCAACGCGGGGCTTTTATCAAATGTTCATTGCGCCCTGGCTGAATTGGTTTTGCCTCATCATGGGCGCATTCACAGCGTGTTTATTTTCTTACCTGGCTTCCGTTTTCCTGGTGGGTGAAACAATTGTTGAGCGCGAGCGGCTCAGATATGTAACCTTCGCAAAGCGTTCGATGATCGTGACAATGATCCTGGGTCTGCTTGTATTCATCGTGGCCGAAGCAGCAGGGCATCATTTAATGAGAACTTTTCTGCATTCAACCCCAAGTATCATTATGTTGATCACCGCTTTTTTATTTTGTCCAATAATCTGGCATTTTCTTAACAAGGAAAAAAATAAAACAGCGTACCTAAGGATTGGTGCCGGCATACAAGTAACAGCCATTCTGCTCGGTTGGTTTTACATACAATTCCCCGTTATTGTCGAAGTAAAAGATGCTGGCGAACTTACATTTTATAATACACAGGCTCCGGCTGCAACCCTGGAGCAGTTGTTCATCGCATTGATTGTTGGCCTGGTGCTGGTGGTTCCGGGCTTTGTCTTTCTCTTCAAGGTATTCAAAATAAGATCAGCATGACGCCGTTATCTTTTTGAGAAAGGCGTGGGTTTACTGCAGTATGTAGGTGACGCCCGCAATGTTCGGTCTGTTATATGGTGACTTCAGCATGCCTCGATACTCAACACGATCTAATGAGGAATAATATTCGAGCACCGTTGTTCCAATGCTTTTTATTTTCCCTTTCAAATACATGTCTTCCACGGACGAATAATATCTCACCGGTACATCCCCAACTGCCTTCAATCTACCCCGGACAAGTTCGTCTTCAAGTGATGGGTAGTATTGCAGCAGAAGAGTGCCCACAAATCTCAACTTCCCTCTGTACGCCATATTTTCAAAATTGTCGTAGTAATCCATGATCAGCCTGCCGATTGTTTTCAATTTTCCCGCCTGGATATCTTTTTCGTAATGGCTATAATAAGTAATAGTACAAGTGCCGATGCTTTTCACCTTGCCCATGAAAGCCGAGTCGGCCTCCCTGCCATAATATTCCACTCTTCCCATAAAGGGCTGAAGTTTTGGGGCGTAGTAATTTCCCCGGTAAGATAATACTTCGGTTCCCCAGTCGATTATTGCTCCTTCAGGCGTAATACGGATCATCACGCCCTGGTCAGTCAGAATGGAGTAATATTTGCCGGGCAAACTCACCTGGCTTAGCTTTTGAGAAAATAGGCAAGTGGCTACAAGCAAAGATGTAATCGCAGTGCAGAATCGTTTCATAGTGTTGGATAAAGTTAAGGGATTGGGCTGTTTTTTATTCGTTCTTGTTGTGAAAAATTGGTTACATAGTAGAACTTACAATACTTTGTCATTTATCAGATCCTTGTGAATACAACTAATGCCATCAAATATTCTATGCGTTTTGCTTTATTATTTTGCCAATCCACTCTTTCGTTTCATTGACAAGTAATTCAATAATATTTATTTTGCCGGCCTTGAACGAGTGATCCGCCCCTTCTATTTTTACCAGCGTCGCCGTAGGAAGTGAAGAACACACCGACTCGATCAAATCCCAGGTGGCTAATTCATCTCTTGTACCTTGCAAGAAAAGCATCGGCAACCTTACATCTTTT
>VBAU01000059.1:9663-11379 GCA_005883855.1 Bacteroidota bacterium | reverse complement strand
GAATAGAGTTTGAAGCTTAAGAAAAGCAAAAACAAGAAAAGAGATCGTTTTAACATAGAAACTTGTTTTAAAATTTTTGATACCAGACTATGGAATTCTATTTGACATTCGTTGCGTCGCACTCTTGTGCGTTTGGTTCGCTATTCGGCCGGTAGTCGTGAATTGTTCTGGTTTTCGACTCGCTTCCGTGCTGGGTATTGTTAGTCACGGAGTGCACGGATTTCATAAACTCGATTGCCTATTGCCAATTCACTATTCACCATTGACCATTCACCATTCACCACTGCTTATTACGCATTCCAATTGGACCACATAAACATTGAACCCGTTCAGGGTTCTAGCAACTTATGTTCTGTTTGTCGGCGGATTTCATCCACCGTTACGATTATGTTCGACTCGCTTCCATGCTGGGTATTGTTAGTCACGGG
Source organism: Bacteroidota bacterium (assembly GCA_005883855.1). Taxonomy (GTDB): domain Bacteria; phylum Bacteroidota; class Bacteroidia; order Chitinophagales; family Chitinophagaceae; genus VBAU01. The sequence continues at coordinate 10,951 of VBAU01000059.1, read as the reverse complement.
GTGCACGGATTTCATAAACTCGATTGCCCATTGCCAATTCACTATTCACTTTTCACCATTCACAATTCACAATTCCAATTGGACACGCATAAACATTGAACCCCCTTCAGGGTTCTAGCAACTTATGTTCTGTTTGCGGTGGATTTCATCCACCGTTACGACTATGTTATCCCTTCGGGATAAATTGTCCTGGTTTTCCACTCGCTTCCGTGCTGCGTATTGCTAGTCACGGAGTGCCCGGATTTCATAAACTCGATTGCCTATTGCCAATTCACCATTCACCATTCACCATTCCCGCCTGGTCCTCCCCCGTCATTTGTTGAATCCTTTTTACATTCTGCCAGTGAAAAAATAATGGTTGCGAATGGAAACACTTTTTTTAATTAAGAATAACGTTCTCATAAATCAACTATTTCAACTTAACAATTGTTTGCTTGCCTTCATATACTACTTGTTCGTTGATTGGTTGACTAAAATCGAGTTTCTTTGGTTTGTCTTTGGTGATCCAGACAATATTGAATATCCTTTTTCGTAACATGCCGAAGAATTCTCCTTTTCTATCCTGGATAGTAAGTGTTTTAGTTTGTTCGTCATAATCCGTCTCTATCGAGGAGGATATGCCTTTCTCATAATTGTAAGTGATCCCATCATCCTCATACAATTTGAACGATGCATTTTTTCCACCAAAGATGAATAACGTAATTGTATCACCAGCCTTTTGCGAAGTGTATTGCAGCTCGGGCCCGAAAGGAATAATGGATCCTTCTTTAACAAAGACAGGAATGCGATCGTAAGGAGCATCGGGATTAACACGTTGGCCACCTGCGAAAAATTTACCTGTGTACAAGTCATACCAACCTTGTCCCTTAGGCAAATAAACTTTCCTGGTCCTTTCATGATAATTGTAAATCGGGTTAACTAAAAACGATGGGCCAAACATGTACTCGTCATTTATGTCCGTAACGGCTTTATCATTGGCGAAATCCATTACCAAACCGCGCATGATTGTGTAATCATCGGAGTAGGTTTTGGCCGCGAGTGAATAATTGTACGGCAACAACCTGTATCGCAACCTGTCATAAAATAAAATGCTTTTATAGGCTGTGTCCTCGGGCCTGGCTATGTTGAAAATCTCGCGATTTGGATATTGTCCATGCGCGCGGAACAAAGGACAAAAAGCTCCAAATTGATACCACCTTGTTATTTGTTCCTTCCATTCCCTGGCGTCTTCTGTACCGGGGTTCTCGTAGCGATGTTCAACTGCGAAACCGCCTATATCCATCGTCCA
>VBAU01000059.1:6454-9632 GCA_005883855.1 Bacteroidota bacterium | reverse complement strand
GAAAAATTTACCCCCGCAGCAATTTGATTTTTCATGTCGAGCCACCGCGAAGCGATGTCTCCACTCCAAACCGCAGCGCCGTAATGTTGGAGACCCGCGTACGCTGACCGGGTGAGAATGAAAACTCTTTTATTCGGATCAGCGGAACGCTGACCTTCATAAATGGTCTTTGCATTGGCCAAGGGATAGGCGTTAAAATATTTTACAGCAGAACCCAAAGCATTTGGGAACATCAACTGCTTACGTTTCTCGATTGATAAGTTGGAATGAATATCCGGTTCCGGTGCGTCCATCCACCAGGCATCAATACCTTTTGTAAACAGGTTTTCTTTCACCAACTGCCAAAAAAACTTTCCAGCAACGGGATTGAATGCATCATAGAACGTGGAAACATATCCCAACCAGTCTTTTCTGTTTTCCACAATATTTTTTGTCAGCAGAAATCCCTTGCTGTTCATAAGGTCATAATTTTTTATCCCCCTGTAAAACTTTGGCCACACTGAGATCATGATATGTGCATTGTACAAATGATGGAGTGAATCAATCATGCCTTTTGGATCAGGGAACCTGGTTTGATCAAATTCCTGGCTTCCCCACTCATCCGGTTTCCAATATTGCCAATCCAACACGATATTGTCCAGTGGAATATTTCGGTCGCGGAAGGTTTTCACCGTAGACAGGATTTCCTGCTGTGTTCTGTAGCGCTCACGGCTTTGCCAAAAACCCATCGCCCATTGCGGAACGATTGGAGCCTTGCCAGTGAGATAGCGATAGCCTGCAATTACTTCATCAAGGTTTTTTCCATAGACAAAGTAATAGTTAATGTTAGCTGCGGCTTCAGAAGCAAGTTCAAAATGATTATTGTTATAAGCAGTCGGCGGTTTTAACCAGTTAACCGTAATGAACGATTCGCCGCCGTCCGGTATCCACTCGATTCGAACCGGGTACTTTTTCTGAGCTTGTAAATTGGCAGTTACTATCGCTGTTGCGGCATTCCAACATTGCCGCCATGCATCTAATAATAATTTGTCGTTGATCCAGACTTTTATATAACCTCCGTATTTGACGGCAAATTTGTGTAGGCCGGTAAATGGCGATTGGATAAAACCCTGCCAGGTGACCCTGCCATCATTCAGAGAAAAATTTGCTGGAAGTTTCATGAGGGACGAAAGAAAATTATAATCAATAGTAGATTCTTCTCGCACAATGTCGGCGGCCTCTTTCTTCTTCGAAATATATTTTGCGGTTAAACCCGTTGCGTTGCCTGCTTCATTAAACAATTTCAGCTGATCGAGCGGCTGATAATTCCTGCCATCTCCGAACTGGGTGATCGAATAGTTATCCCACAAAATGCCGTAGTTTTTATTTGAGACCAGGAATGGTATGGCCACTTCGGTGTTAGTTTGTAACAGCTCCACTATCTCACCTTTATAATTCATGATACCCTGCTGATGCTGTCCAAGGCCGTAAAAGGCTTCACCGGGCGACGTGAGAAATGTTTGTTTGATCTGCCATGACGGACCCGCGTCAATAGTCACAGGCGTAAACAAACTGGAATTTTTTTCCTGCTGAAAAATAGGGCGATCATACATGTCTGCAAACCGTATAACGCACGAAGATTGATCTACGGTAACCTTTACAATTCCGGTTGACAGGAGTGTTTGTTGATTATTTGTCTTCACCGACCACCGCGGCTTTGTCGGCGGAGCAATGATCATAAGACTTGTATCTTTCTGAATGGGATCAACAGGACTTGTCGTGATATGAATGATGTTATCAGACACAACTTGTAATCTTATTGTTCTTGCCGGGGTGCCGGCCAAATGGATCAATACGCCATCGTCCAATTTCTCTACTGGCGAGTTCTGTGCATCGACACTGACCAGCGAAAAGGAGGATATAAAAAAAACGGCGATCGATTTGAAATGTTTTTTCATTGATTTAGAAAATGACAGTTTTTGTCACACGGAATGTAGCTGATTGATCAGCAATCTGCACTTTAAATTCGCCTTCCTCCAATTGCATTTTGTTATTCGGATTCACAAATGCCAATTGTTTTATCGGAACTTTAAAGGTTATGGTCTTTGTTTGGTACCCTTTAAGAAAAACTTTTTCAAATCCCCTCAATCTCTTGACGTCTGGCGTGAAGGAAGCCTGCTGGTCAGAAATAAATAATTGAACAACTTCCTTAGCGTCACGCGGACCTGAATTTCTCACCGATACACTAATGGTTGCCGTCTCATCAGGTGTAAAGCTATTTTTATTAACAGTAAGATTGCTATTGGCGAACGTTGTGTAGGACAAACCAAATCCAAAAGGAAATTGCGGGGTGAACTCACCGCCCTGCGGATTGCCCTCCCCTTCTGAAGGCTTGTGAATGTAACCTACAAGGGAGTTTGGATGCCGGGGATAAGTAATTGGCAACTTACCGGACGGGGTCACGTTTCCTACGAGAACATCGGCAAGGGCATCTCCGCCATAATTTCCAGGTAAATAAATATGAAGAATTGCAGCGGCGCCAGGTTCTATTTTGCTGATGATCCTCGGCCGACCCTCGCTTAAAACAAAAATGACAGGCTTGCCAGTTTTGATTAGTGCGTTAGCTAATGCAATTTGATTATCCGACAAATTGAGATCTTCCAGGTTTCCGGGCGTCTCGGTGTAGCTGTTTTCCCCTATACATAACAATACATAATCTGCATTCGCCGCAGCCTGCACAGCCGCGTCAATATTTATAATCGAATCCTGGAAATAGGGTGCTCGCTCTTTATAGGCGACTCCCTGCACATAGTTTACATTCTCTTTTCCGAATTTGTTTACAACGGCTTCCAGGATAGTGTTGTACTGTTGCCCGATTTCGTCTGTTTTATCGCCCTGCCATGTATAAGTCCAGCCGCCATTCAGGCAACGCATGGAATTAGCATTGGGGCCCGTCACTAATACTTTCGCAGTTCCCGGAAGCGGCAGTATGTTATTTTTATTTTTGAGCAAAGTGATAGACTCAGCTGCAGTGTTGTATGCAGCTTTTTGAAACTGCACGCTGCCGAATTTGGGATAGTCTTTTAGAAATGTTGTTGGCGTGTTAAACAAATCCAATTCATATTTCACTCTCAGTATCCGTCTCACCGCATCGTCAATTCTCGTCTGTAAAACCTTTCCCTCTTTCACCAGGGCGATA
>VBAU01000059.1:0-6437 GCA_005883855.1 Bacteroidota bacterium | reverse complement strand
AAGCATGACCGCCTCCTTCATCGTCTTCGCCACCTTATCACGACGGTAGACATTTTCGATATCCTGCCAGTCCGTAACGACAAAACCAGTAAAGCGCAATTCATTTTTTAAAATGCCGGTAAGTATCCGTTTATTGATGTGAGTGGGTATGCCATTGATCGAAGCGGAGTTTACCATTACAGTTCTTGCGCCGGCCTTCACCGTTGCAGCAAAAGGAGGTAAATGATACTCACGCAAATAGTTTTCAGGAATCCACGCGTCTGTTCTGTCGTGTCCAGACTTGGGATCCGAGTACGCCATGTAATGTTTCAGGCTCACGACAAGCTTTTCTTTACTTCCCAAAGGATCTTGAATTCCTTTGACAAACTGCGCGCCCAATTCTGCGGATAGATAAGGATCTTCTCCATAATCTTCCCAAATGCGTGGCCATTGCGGATTTGTTCCAAGATCAACGACGGGTGAAAATGTCCACGGCACTCCTACTGCCCTGCTTTCGTATGCAGTGATGACAGCGCCGTCATATACAAGTTGTCGGTTCCATGTTGCAGCCTGCCCAATTTCCTGTGGGAATAAAGTCGTTCCTGCCGCATAATTCACTCCGTGGATATCATCGAGACCGTAAAGAACAGGGATTTTTAATTTGGTTTTCTGCGCAGCATTCTGAATATCGCTTAGAACCTGGTTCCACTGTTCAGCGGTAAGAAGAATGCCCGGCGGCGAATTCAAAATAGAACCGACTTTATAATTGACCACGACCTCGTTCAACTTATCCGGATCAACCGTAAAAGTTTGTTTCGAATAATCAACCTTGCCTATGACATCAATAGCCACCTGCGCCATTTGTCCGACTTTTTCTTGCAAAGTCATTTGTTTGACCAGTACATTAATTTTCGATTCGATTGTAGGGTTGAGCTTGAGAGCAGCGGTTTGAGCAACAGCCTGGCTGGCTATCAGGACGAGCGAAACAAGGAAGACGATTTGTTTATCAAGTTTCATAATAAGCCGTTTAATTTTATAAAAGTTAAATATTGCAGCAAAGGCGCAAAGAAGACTCTGCCGTACTCCGTCGCAGCCCCATTATTTTCGAAATCGTTTTACACCATTTTTAATCAAAGGGACATTAAAGTTGATTAAATATTCGAGATTATATTCAGGAAGTTTTTTTGCCATATTGCGAGGATTGCGCGATATCGCAATGGGGAAAAACCTTGGCAGTTTGAGTCTTTGCGGTTATTCATTTATTTGTGTATTACTGACAAAAGCAATTCTTTTATTATCCGGAGACCACGAGGGTGTATTAATTGAGCCTTGACCACCGAACACGTATGCGATTACTTTCGGGTGGCCGTACCCCACTGGCATCATCCGTAAGTATACATGTTTGTAAAACGGGTGGTCGCTCGGATTGACGTCCTTTAAAAAAGTAAGAAACACAATCCATTTTCCATCGGGCGAAACATGAGGGAACCAATTGTTGAATTCATCCGATGTAATTTGCACCTGGTTCGTACCATCACTATTCATACGCCATATTTGCATCGTTCCACTACGCACCGAATTGAAATAAATGTATTTTCCGTCGGGACTGTATTCCGGTCCATCATCAAGGCCGGCAGCATTTGTAAGGCGTATTTCGTCGCCGCCCACTGACGGAATCTTATAAATGTCGTAATTGCCTTCACCTCGTTCCGCGGTGTACACCAGGAATTTTTTATCAGGAGACCATCCATGCAAATAAGATGGACCGACAGGTGTGATTCGTTTCGGAATGCCTCCGGCGGCTGATACCGTATACACGATTGAATTATATCTGCCATCGCTGCTGCTTAACCCAAGCATTTTCCCGTCAAAAGAAAGTACATGGTCATTATTATTTCTTTTCACCGTGTCGGTGTTCAACACTGTTGGGGTTCGTTTGTGTAGATCGAAACGGTAGATGAGGCCATTGCTGTTGTATATAAGCGATTTGTTATCGGGCATCCAGTTCGGCGCTTGCAATGAAACCGGGGAAGTATAAATAATTTCCCGATGGCCCATTGTGACATCCATTATTTCGATGTGGCTGCCGAGATAATCGCGGTAAGGGACATAATTAGGTTTAGGCGGAACTACAATGCGGACATTGTCAAACGATGCGATTTCCGTCAGATCTTTGTTGTGAGCGCACACAAACAAGCCCACATATACTTCATCTCCCAGGTCAACCTCCGACACTTGCTGGGTGGTATATGTTTCTCCGAAATGAGCAAGGGACATAATGAATTGTTTACCTCTCCTTTCCAGTTCGATGACATCCGGAGCCGTGATTGAAAAAGTATCCTGTTCAACATTTGTCTTTGTCCTTTTGCGATATTGGAGAGAAGCAAGGCCGTTTCCGTGCAGCGCTGCACAAACCATTGCCGAAGTCGAATCCAAACTGGTGCGAATCATCCAACCAAACTTTCGATGTGGTTCCGTGCCCGGCCCCAACAGTGCTCCCCTTGCCTGTAAAATAAAATCTCCTTTCATTTTTTTCCATGCAAACTGAAACTCGTCATGAGTGAACCAAATGTTCCCTCCGGAGCCGGTTAACTCATACCGATCCGCCCCGGCATTATATTTTGCAGTGCCTTTGTGCAACACTGCGCCGACATCGCTATTACCATCAAAAACTCCAATGGATTGACCAAAACTTGTCGCGTCTACCACAACGCACAAGGCAAGAAAAATAAATCGCGTAAAGACTCTTATGATCATGCGGGTCATTTTAGTCATTGAAGTTATTTTTTTGTCATCACAATATCCACCGGCCAGTCATCTGTTCGGAAAGGAACGACTGGCAGGCCTTCCTTGCTAAATAAGTTTGGCAACGATGCGTTCCGGAAGGCAAACCTGACTGCGACAGGTTTTTTTACACTATCATTCCAAACTACAACCGTGTTCTTTTCAATTTTTGCATTCGCAGGAAGAAAGTTTTGATCATCCCCCGCTATAAAAAATTCATTAATCGTTTTGTCTTTGGTCATTAATCCCTTGTCTGCATTGTCAAAATAAATACGTATGCGATCCTTCTCGACCTTCATATTTTTATAAGAAGGGCTTTTATAGACCAGGCCTTGTTTGCCATACGTTTCAGACAGCGCATAATTCGCCAGGCGAATTCCGACCTCCTTTTTCATTTTCGGATGAATATCATTGATATTGTCAACGAGGTCGGTGGTTACAATCATGCCGGTGTTTGGAGTCGCAAGAGCTTTTGTTTGAGCTTCGCGTAAAAATGCTGAAGAACTATTCTCTCCATAACCAGCATAAGGAGCAATTTGGACATAGTAGAAAGGAAAATCTTTTTGCCAGGCCTTTCTCCATGACTTAATCATTGTAGACAGCAGTTCTGTGTAAGTAGATGCGGTTTTTACATTCGCTTCTCCCTGGTACCAAATTGCGCCAGCTATACTGTACTTTATAATGGGATAGATCATTGCATTGTAATTGAGAGCGGGGGTGACGGGCCACCAACTGGAAGGAGACAGCTTCGCTGCCGCATTCTTCAAAGCGGCATTGTTATCTATCGCTTCAACCGGAGTCCAAACTTCTGCCGGTGTTCCTCCCCAACTTGCATTGATCAGCCCAACCGGCACATTTAAGTTCTGACGAAGTGTTTTCCCGAAAAAATACGCAGCCGCACTAAATCGCTTCATGTCATCCGGGTTACACACCACCCATTCCGCCTTCACGTCATCTTGCGGATACTCGGCAGTTGTTCTTGGAATGTAAAAAAAGCGGATGTTTTTATCAGTCGCGTTGGCAACTTCATCTGCATACGGTATTCCCCAGCTTACACTCATCTCCATGTTGCTTTGACCGCTGCAAAGCCATACCTCACCGACTAGTACATCATCTAATACGGTCTTATTGTTGCCATCAATTGTGATTTGATACGGACCACCTCCAACGGGAGTTTTGACCTGAAGACTCCATCTTGCCGATGATGACCCAACCGTATTATAGGTTGTCGTGTCCCAGGTTGTCTTTAATTTTATTTTCTCCCCAGCATCGCACCAGCCCCAAATCGTCACGTCGCTCTTTTGCTGTAAAACCATGTGAGAGCCAATTACAGCTGGCAGGCGAACAGCCAGCCAGGAACGAAAACGTGACGCGTTTCATGTTGCTTTTCTTAAAATATTTTGAACACGACGGATAATTTCTATGCAGGCACGACTGTTATGATAGGGACATTTCCAGATTCCAACTTTTTCTTCAGTGAACATAGGTGAATGATCAGCATTCACGGATCATCCCGATATCAATGAACACCAGCAAATGGCAAATGAGTTGATTCCTTTTGTTAAGAAGCTTACCGGTTGGTAGAATGACCAGTTGTAGCAGTCTTGACCGTTTTCATGGAAAGTCTCTTGCGAACTCTGCTCAATGTTTCCAGCGTCATACCCAGGAAAGAAGCAATATATTTCAGAGGAATTCGATTGCTGAGATGGGCGTACCTGGTCAAAAACAGAGAGTACTTATTCTCGGCATTGGTAAGCCTTGCAATAAACGCCCGTTCTTCCGCATCCACATAATACCTTTCCAGCAGTTTCCTGGCCACTACATTAAATTCCGGGAATTGAACGTATAGATTTTCTAAATCAGAAATACTCATTGTTAGCATTTCACAATCTTCAACTGCCTGTATGTTCTCGATTGGAGGCCGCTTACTATAGAGTCCGTAAATAGAACTCACCATTTCATTTTCGGCGGTGATCCAAGTCGTAATGTCCCTATCGCCCTCTTTGACAAAGCCACGTACAGCGCCTTTCCTGATGAAATAAATATGTTCGCACATATCCCCGGCCTTCAGAAGCAGATCTCCCTTTAGAAAGGAGGAATGGTAAGCGTGCTGCTTAAAATAATCTTCAATATCCCGACCGATAGGAAAGAAATACCTTAATACTGTTATTAATGCTGAAATATCTTGCAATGTAAATTTGTTCGCATGTTTTTTCGGTGGGCAGGCCGATGTATTGAAATATTAAGCGGAAAGAGAGGGATTCGAACCCTCGTCCCGATTTCCATCGGAAAACGGTTTTCGAGACCGTCCCGTTCAACCACTCCGGCATCTTTCCTTTCTCATGAGAGATATTTATAGTCCAATTTATAAAATAATCTATTCTGACAAAACATTTAACGTGCAAAAATTTGGAGTCCCTGGCTCATTTTTCGAGGCTATTTGTTGAGATTGATCACCAGTTTACCATCCAGGACAATCTTAGTTGGTGGCTCCGTTGGTGAATCTTTTGCCTCAACCAGTTTGAGTAAAATATCGATGGCCCGTTCGGCCTGCTGTTGAGGGAATTGCTCTACCGATACAACCGGAGGATGATCAAGGTAACTGGTTATCGGGAGATTTGCATAGCTGGTAAAATAGATATGATCATATCCCTTGCTTTTTGCATACCTAATCGCATCAATTGCTACATAGTCATTAAATGCAACGACCGCGGTAGGCGGATCCACCCTGTCGAGTAAATTTCGAATAGCACAAACATTCTGTTCGGTAGTTAGATCCGTTTCAACAATCAGGTTTCCGTCGAGGCTAATGCGATTTTTTGCCAGGCTTTGGACATACCCTTGCAATCGCTCATCAGCGGAGCTCATACTGCATGGCCCTTTTATGAATCCTATTCGCTTATGCCCCTTGCTTATCAGCCAATCTACCATGTCCACGGAACTCTGTTTTAGAGAGCAGAAAACTTTGTACACATCATCCGACTCGGGCACGCGATCAAAGAATACCACCGGGATTTTGTACTTCTTCAAATCCTCGAAATGGTCAAAGCTGTCCGTGTTTTTTGAAATTGAAACGAGGATCCCATCCACCCTGTGCCTGCGCATCGTGTCCACGATCTTTTTTTCTCTTTCTTTGTCATCATGTGACTGACCAATGAGCACGGTATAATTATTTTTCGTGGCGGTGTCCTCAATGCTGTTAATCGCCATGGAAAAAAATTCCTCACGAAGATTGGGAAGAATAACTCCAATAGTAAACGTTTTACCTTTCTTAAATGAAATGGCTGCCTGGTTTGGCTCGTAATTCAATTCCGTAGCCAAGTTTTTCACTTGCATCCTCGTACGCAGCCCTATGCTCGGATGATTGTGCAGAGCCCTTGATACCGTTGAGATTGATACCTTGAGTCGCTGTGCGATATCTTTAATCGTTGCCGGTTTATGATCCATGAACAGACACAAGATAAAAATGTTTTTGCCAATGGTTTATCTTTTCTTATATTAACCAGCAAATAGTCATGCCATGAACAGAGTTGCCGATATCATTACGCGCAAAGGAGTCTCCGCCATAGCCGTATCCCCTGATACCCCGGTCATAGAGGCTCTTCAGATTATGGCCGAAAAAAATATTGGTTCGGTTCTTATCATGGACGGTGGTGAATATGTGGGCATCATGA
>VBAU01000126.1 GCA_005883855.1 Bacteroidota bacterium | reverse complement strand
TTCTTTTCTATTCTATGTACTGTACAAAGCCTCTGTTTCCTTAGCCTTCTGAGTTTGCCATTCTAATTCTGCCAATAAGTGTTTAGAAAGATCAGATTGTAATTCGGTGGGGTCAAAAGGACGAAGAATTGATAAACTAATCGACGTCGCGATTTATCGGGCTTAGATCTCCCAGTCCATACAACTTTGACAATATCTGAAAGAGAGGCGGGTGACATGGGAAGAAGGTCGATTAGTTGAGTAGTGTCTTGAGGAAGAAAGATGACATGTCCTTTGATGCCGAAAAATGAAGAGGGGTTGTTTCGTTGGCCTAGACGAACGATACTGCCGCAGACATGGACTCGAGCGATTAGGAGTTCCTCTATCCAAGTCAAATCTTGGAGTTCTTCAGGAATGGGTCCAACCCATCGGAAATTTGCAAGTGCTTCAGATGGCTGATGGTCCTTGGAGAGCTGATTGTGACATATGTGACATAAACGAATACGTTTGTCTTGTGTAATCCCTAATTTGTCGATGAGAATGTGACTTCGATCGAGAAGGTCGATGCCACATGAGAAATCGAAAGGGATATTGACGTTTTCAGGAATACACAAATGACGCAGAGGTTCATAGGAATTAAGGACCACCTCGAATTCCATGAAGTCATGAGAAATACAGCCACAGCAGGCGCATACGATGTTCTGACCAAGTTTGTAGGTATGTGTAAGATATTTTTTGTATATGGACGTGATGTCGGGTCCTGGCAGAGGCCACTGCTGCTCCTTTACTTGTAGATCTGCGAACTGGGCGTCTAATTCCGAGATTCTATAATGTATTAGATAAAAAAAATTGGGATGAGAAATACCTTTGATGAACTTTTTCTATCATCTCCTCTCGCTCCTGAGCATTCCTAGTCTCCTCTGCCTCCTTTATCACTCTTCTAAATTTGGCCAATCTATCAGCTTCTTTTCTTGCATCGATATGAAGCGGATTATCCTCGATTGCCTTGCGTTTTCGGTCCCTTGCTGCTTTCCGGCTCTGTAACTGTTGCTCATGATATTCTGCATCGTTCAGCATTCTCTCCTTTCGCTGAAGGTATCTTGCTTTATTGATTGTTCGCAGCCGGTGAATTTCAGCTTGTGCTTGTTCCTGAGTGTGAATCTGTCGAACAGATATATAGATTGTTTGCGGCTGGTGAATTTCAGCTTGCACTTATTCCTGAGTGCGAATCTGTCGAACAGACATAGTAAACGATTACTTTGTAAGTCAGTTGAAAGAAAAAGATGGAAGGGATGATAAAAAATAATGTACCTCTTGTTTTATTGCACTTAAATGTGGGTTTTTTTTCAGAAGAGGCCCGTGGTTTGAAATTTTTTAAATACACAGACTGAAGTAAATTAGTCGCCATATACATATAGGCAAGACTATAAGACCATTTTCAGAATGACGAAAGACATTTGCTGTGTGTCCGTACGAAATTTTGGAGGTTGGTCTGGAAAGTACAACCCTTAGCTAAAGCTTCGGGGATGTTGGAAAAACACAGAAAAAACAGCAATATCTTGAACAAACAGGCTACGAATAGCGTCAGGCGCTCTCAGGGCGCCCTTGATACTTCACAGGCTCCTTGCATGTCCTCCTGTTGTGGTCTTCTTCCCCGCAACGCGAACATCGCATAATTTTTTGCCTCTCCTCCTCGACTTGATGTCGAATGCGCCTTTTCTTCGGACGTCCAGCAGGCCTGCGTGTATCTGGAGGCAACATAGTGTCGTTATTGCCGTCAGAATCATACCGAATATCGACATCAGACTCAAGGGCAGGGCTCAAGGCAGGCGAGTTAATGTCCTCGGATTCCATATTGAATACGGGCAAAGCATCGACATCCAAAGCCGCTGTAGGTGGCAAAATCCCATTCTTATAGGTCTTGCAATACTCAACAACTGTGAACCACTTGTCGACATAGTCATTGACATTCCCTTTGGCAAAAATGATGGTGCGCGCAGCATGGAAACAAGGCAATCCGGTCGCTTGAAAGCCGAAGCAAGTACAGGTCCGTTTTACGAGATTGACCACGTAGTCTTTGCCAGTTTGTCGTGAGTGAACTTCATAGATGGCGTCGAGTGCATGGTGAACAAGATATCCTCGCGAGTTGTCCATAATTTGACGAAGTTGCTTGGTAACTTTGATACAAATTGGTTCGCCTGCATCTTGGTACCTTCCTCACGTCGGTGTGCAAACCAGTCCATCAATTTCATGCGGATCGTCTCCATCATGGGGCGAAGTGGTTGCTCCCTTGCCGTGAGCAGCCAGGAGTTCAGGGATTCTGCGATATTCGAGGTATAGTGGCCATATCGTCGGCTTGGGAAGTAGCAATCGACCCAATATCGAGGATCGGCTTCGCCAAGGAGCCATTCCGCCGCTTTAGGATTGATTTCTTGGAACTTCTCGAATAGTTCGTCAAACTCGCAGGGTGTTTTTGCTGCCGCCATTTTCCAGAGAAGGGTGACAAGTGTGGGGTTCTTGTAGGTGGATTTAAGATTTTTCTCAAGATGTTTGAGGCAATAACCGTGCGCAGCGAGGGGAAAGATGACCGGTACTCCTTCGTGAAGGCCCTTGGCGGCGGGCGCGATCTGAGAGGATGACCAACGCGTTTTCTTGCTCCAGAACGTCAGGAACATGCTCAATGAGGACTGTCCGCAATTGTTCAAGGAACCATATCCAGTTTTCTTTGTCTTCGATATTGACGATGCAACAGGAAATAGCTGCCCCCCTGCATCTGTCGCAGTTGCCGTGAGGAGAATGCCTTGATAATGAGAGCGCAAATGAGTTCCATCGACTCCAAGGAGGGGCTTGCAACTGGCAAACCCCTTCGCCGACGCATAATAACACAAAAAGAAGCGGTGGAACTGATTTGTAGCTGTTCGTTCGAGGGTGATAAAGCTCCCAGGGTTGGCTTCAAGGAGTTGCTCACAGTAGGATGGCATTCCAGCATAGGATTCCTCATACGTTCCATTAATTATTGTTCATGTGAGTTCACTTGCTTCCCAGGCGACTTTGTAGGAGATTTGAACATGATGAGTGCGCTGGATTTCATTCACAATGTTGACGGAGGTCATCTCAGGCTGGGAGCGCAGGAGTTCGACGATTTCATTGGCTACGAAGGCTTTATTTGCTGAGGTATTCGAAGCGCCATGAATTCCAATACATTCGTGGAAAACTGCGAGTTTTTTGATTTTCCAAAAGCCTCCTCTGATGGGATTTGCGCGTAGCCTCCAAGTACAGTGTTCATCCTTGCATTTGACGATATAACGGCTGGCTTCTGACTTGACTGTATGAGTCTCGATATTGATATTCAGAGCGAATTTGCACACAGCAAATTTCAACTCCTTGAGGGACTTGAAAACCACGCCGTTCTCAATTGAAGGGGATTCCGAGGCCATAATAGTTTAGAAGGGCTCGTTTTCTGATGGATTCGATTGTTGGCTGATGAAGTGGAACGCTATATGGATAGAGAACAGCGCAGGGGTAGCCAAGGAAGGAGGTGGTCGACGCGTCGGAATGTTTATGTGTGTAGTGGGTATTTTTCGAATTCAAGCAATTTAAGTGGGTATTTTTCGAATTACGAGATAGTTACTAGGTATTTTGGGAATTTTCCCTTAAATTTATTTCTATACAAAATTCTTGAAATGATGCAGTGCTTCGGAATTCCAGAAATTCTGAAAAAAAATTGTCCAATCCGGGTAGAATTTTGAGCTCCTTGCAAATTTGGAGAATTCTC
>VBAU01000125.1:4273-4757 GCA_005883855.1 Bacteroidota bacterium | reverse complement strand
AGGTGATCAATTCAACGGATTTGATGCCGCAATCCAGGGAGATGATCAGCGTATAGCCATTTTGGAGGGCGAAATCGACGCCGGCCTTACTTACGCCATAACCTTCCCTGTAGCGATGGGGTATATAAAAATCGAGGTTAGTGTGCAGCTTGCGAAGAAACTTGTACATACAGGCGACAGAGGTCGTGCCGTCCACGTCATAATCGCCAAAGACCAGAATTTTTTCCTGCTTCTCAATTGCGGAAACAATCCGGTCGACAGCTTTTTCCATATCCTTCATTAGCCAGGGGGAATGCAAATCGGTTAACTGGGGTCGGTAAAAATTTTTTGCCTGGTCAAACGTTTCAATATTTCGCTGAACAAGAATTCTGCAAATTGAAGAATGGATTTTTAACGACTGTTGTAAGGATGTGACTTTTTGATCATCTGGTCGTAATATGGTCCAGCGTTTTTGTGTCACGGATTTCGCGGATGATATTTTTGT
>VBAU01000125.1:0-4265 GCA_005883855.1 Bacteroidota bacterium | reverse complement strand
CCTCTCTATCAGTCAGAAAATCTTTCCCCCCAAAAATCTGAGAAATCCAACATGATCCACTTAATCCGCGATCAGTATTTTCTGTCCGTAACAAAGTTCAGAAGATCTTCGAGACCCTTCCTGTATGGATTCTCAGGAAACTGGTATAAAATGTCGATTGCTTTTTGCTTAAAGTCATTCATTTTTTGCTGGGAATATTTTATCCCCCCGCATTCCACGACCCTGTCAATTACATACTTCACTTTCTCTTTATTGTTACCTTCATTTTTTAAAATGAAAATAATTTTTCTTCGAATTTCTTTGTTGACATTGTTTAAAGTGTATATAAGTGGCAGGGTTAGCTTTTTTTCCTTTATATCATTTCCTGTTGGTTTTCCCACGTTGTCGCCGCCATAGTCGAACAGATCATCCTTTATCTGGAATGCAACCCCGGCGTTTTCGCCGAACGCTCGAAGCTTTTCTGTGATCTGCGCATCATTTGTGGTCGACCAGGCGCCCGCAGCGCAGGCGGAGGCGACAAGTGATGCTGTCTTGTTTCGAATGATGTCATAATAAATATCCTCTCGCAGATTCAGGTTGCGTGCTTTTTCAAGTTGTAATAGCTCTCCTTCGCTCATCTTACGCACGGCATCGGAAAGTATGCGCAGGATTTGATAGTCGCTATGATCTAAAGAAAGCAAGAGCCCTTTGGCCAGCAAATAGTCTCCGATAAGCACAGTTGCCTTTGCCTTCCATAAAGCATACGCTGAAAAAAAACCTCTCCGCTCCATAGAATCGTCGACCACATCATCGTGCATTAATGTAGCCGTATGAAGCACTTCTACTAAAGAAGCTGCGCGGTAAGTGGAGTCATTTATTTCGCCGCAAAGCCTGGCTGAAAGAAAAACGAACATGGGCCGGAGTTGCTTCCCCTTGCGTTTTACAATGTAGCGCATAATGCGGTCCAGCATTGGTGCATTACTGCTGATCGCATCTTTGAATTTCGTTTCAAAGGTTCTTAATTCATTTTCTATGAGGTTGACAGGAAGACTCATCAGTAAAAAAGGCGACATATTATAACCGAGTTGCGTATCGAACTAATCGGTTAGAATATGATTAAGAGCTATTATTTAAGAACCTAAATATCAAAAAAATAATGGCAAAAAACTACCGGCGTAAAAATTTAAAAATTTGGTATTTAGCTTTCAGTTTATATTTTTGCCAAAGAATAGGACATTGTTGTTTTCAAAATTTTTAATTCTTAGTTATGGCAAGCAAAAAGTACACGCTATTAACAGGCCTACTTTGCCTGTTAGTATGTTCAGCATTTTCACAAGCGCAGATTAGATCATATGAAGATTCATCTGTGATTCCTACCAAGCGAATGCCTCAGCATACCGAGTTTTTGAATGGCACTTACAATTACCCTGCAAAACCCCGCAATCAATGGGAAGTTGGTATTAAAGGTGGCCTGTCTTCCATTGCCGGTGACGTGCGTGCACACATACCGACAGGAGGCCTTGGTATTCACGTAAGAAAGGCACTAGGTTATGTTTTCTCTATGCGACTTGAGTACGACTATCTTACAACAAAAGGATTAAACTTCGCTCCGTCAGGAGCATGGGTGCGTAATCCTGTATTGCAGCCGATTTACGCGTCAACAGGCCAATCAACCGTTTATTACAATTATAAAACTACGATCTCTGAACTCGGCTTGCATGGGATCGTAACATTAAATAACATCCGTTTTCACAAGGCCAAAACAGGTATGAATTTTTATGGCTTCGGTGGAATAGCGGGTGTAGTTTATAATGCGAAGTATAATGCGTTAAATTCTAGTGGACAGCCTTACGACTACAGAAGCATTCCCAATGTGACTTATTCCAACAGGAAAGACGCAATAAAAGCGTTAAAAGACCTGCTTGATGATAGTTATGAAACCAAAGCAGAGAGAGATCCGCTGGCTCCCAAGATGGGCAGCAACCCGTTCAAACCGGGATTTGACGTTGGAGCTGGCGTTCAAATTAAGCTGAATAACCGCTTCAATATTGCGATCGAGGATAAATTCACCTCCGTTAAAAGTGATTTGTTAGACGGCCAACAATGGCAGGAGAATTACGGTAACGGTAATGCCGGAGCCATCGCTCAAACCCGGGATTATGATTCATACAATTTCTTGAGCGTTGGATTGAACATGAATCTTGGATCAAAAGCTGTTGAACCACTTTGGTGGATCAATCCATTGGACTACGCTTACAGCGAGATCCGCAAGCCAAAGCTGATGATCATGCCCAAGCCAATTCTTCCGGATGCTGACGGTGATGGCGTTACAGACCAGTTTGACCAGGAACAAACTCCCCAGGGCTGCCCCGTTGACACTCATGGTGTAAGTCTGGATACAGATGGTGATGGAGTCCCTGATTGTAAGGATAAAGAAAAGATCACTCCTACCATTTGCCAGCCAGTTGATGCTGATGGTGTTGGTAAGTGTCCATGCCCGGATACAAGTTGTTATGCAGGGTTACTCGCAAGGCCGGCAGATTGTGCTACGAATATGGGCGCATTACCAAGTATAACATTTACTGGTAAGTCAGTTACGCTAAGCAACGATGCTAAGAGTTTGCTGGCAAGTATTGCTTCACGTATGCGTAATAATCCTGAATGTAAAGTTGTAATTGTTGGTTATTGCAATTCCACAAAACAAGAACAACAATTAAGTTGGGACAGAGTAAATGCTGTTGAAAATTACCTTGTAGAAAAAGAAGGTATAAGTAATGACCGCTTCATCTTCCAATATGGCCAGGAAGGTGGTGATTGCGGTGCAGTTGATCTCCGTGGCGCAGCAACAGGTGAAGAAGGTCCGAACACGGTACCTGCTCCACACCCCAATTTGAGAAAAATTAAGTAGTGTACATTTTGCTGATAGATAGAAACCCTCCCTTTCGGGAGGGTTTTTTTCTGAAATATCCCCGGCCTTGCATGGGCGAAGCCTTTGCAAAACCTTAACTCCAAACGTTTGGCAAGCAATCTTTTTTACGGCAGATTTGCTTGAATCAGTTAACTTTGCCGACCTTTTTATGAGACTAGTTGTTTTCATTGCCGTAGTGGTCGTACTTGCCGGGTGTCACGGTATTAGTAAGATCCTTAAGAACAAGGACCCTGAGTATAAGCTTAGAATGGCTGAAAAATACTACGTCAGCAAAAAATATAACTACGCATACCAGCTTTTCGAGGATGTAGTTCCGTACTATAAGACGAGTAAGGAGTTTGAAGATATTTACTATAAAATGGCTTACTGCACTTACTATCAAAAGGATTACGTCAGCTCGGAAAATTATTTCAAGACCTATCTGGAGCTTTTTCCAAATAACCCAAGGGCCGAAGAGATGGATTATATGAGAGCATTCTGCTACTATAAGCAGTCCCCGAAATGGGAACTTGATCAGACAAATACTCTGAAAACAATTGGAATAATGCAGAGCTTTATCAATACTCATCCAGGCTCAACCCGTATCAAAGAGGCGAGCGAGATTATTGACAATTGTCACGACAAGTTAGAGACAAAAGACTATAAGGCTGCTCAGCTCTATTATGACATAGGGCAATTTAGGGCCGCAGCGGTATCCTTTGCCGAGGTGTTAAATAACTATCCTGAGTCAATGCGGGGGGATGAGTACAAGCTCATGACCATAAAATCCTACTATCGGTACGCTGAATTAAGTGTAGAGGAGAAAAAAGTTGAGAGATTTGAAAAAGTGGTTGAAGAATGTAATGATTTTACGGATCGCTTCCCCGAAAGCAAACTCTCAAAAGATGTCGAACATTTTTTAAATTTGTCACAAACTAATATTAAAAACCTATCAAATGAGCAAACTAAGACGTCAACTTAGTTCAGGGACAGCGAACGTCGTGGAAACCCGTAGCCTTACCGATGTTAAGGATAAAACGGGAAACTTATACGAGTCTATATCCATCGTTGCCAAGAGAGCTAATCAAATCAATATTTCTCTCAAAGAGGAACTGCACAACAAGCTTGAAGAATTTGCGAGCCACACAGACAGCCTGGAAGAAATTCATGAAAATAAGATAAATATCGAGATCGTATGAACGTATGCCGAACCCCGCGTTGTTGGCAACCCAGGAGTTTCTCGATGAGAAGATTTATTTCCGCAAAGGAGAGGATGATCTTTTCAGTTAAAGGATAGGAACGTTATCGAACTATCCCAGCGTCCCGCATTTTCGGTCTCATACAAAAGAACCAGGGCCTTTCCCAACGCTTAACTTCA
>VBAU01000124.1 GCA_005883855.1 Bacteroidota bacterium | reverse complement strand
AACCAGTACGCGAGCAATACCTAGCATAGCTGCTTCCGCCTGCCCCTTGAAGCCGCCACCAGTTGCACTGATCTTCACATCAAACTTGTTTAAGGCATCAATGGTCCTCATTGGACGCTCAACCTGGTTTTGCAAATACACAAGCGAAAAATATTGCTTGTAATCTTTGTCGTTCACTGTGATTTTGCCGTCGCCTTTGGAGACAAACACTCTTGTGACAGCTTCTTTACGACGACCAACACCAGTTCTCTGTTTTTCCATTTAATTTTTTTTTAGGATGAACGGGCAAACTGCCGCGACCCATCGCAGTTTAAAATTTCAAATCTTTTGGTTGCTGTGCGACGTGAGGATGCTCCGCTCCGGCATACACAAACAACTTTTTTACCATCTTACGACCGAGCCGGTTTTTCGGGAGCATGCCTTTCACAGCGCGTTCTACAACAACTTCAGGCCGGCGCTTGATCAAGCTTTTTGCAGTTTCTTGTTTGAGGCCTCCCGGATAACCACTGTATGTATCATATAATTTTTCATCCAGTTTGTTACCTGTAAAAGCTACTTTTTCGCAATTTGTAACGATCACATAGTCGCCACAGTCAACGTGAGGAGTGTAGTATGCTTTGTTCTTGCCACGAAGTACTGCAGCAATTTTGGCACACATACGTCCTACGGTTTGATTGGTACCGTCCACAACATACCAATCGTGTTGTACGGTAGCCGCATTCGCATGTTTTGTTGTAAAATGTAATTTGCTCATTTTAAAATTCTTTGTGATGAAAAAGCAAGGCAGTTGGGCCATCCCTCAACTATGCCTCCCCGACTTGGTTGAACCGAAGTTCTTTTACCATTAAAATTGTGGTCGCCCGCCCGAACGTTCCCCTATTTTGATGGAGTCTTTAACACGTTTCGAAACGGGCGGGCAAAGATAGGTGGAAAGCTGAGTGATTACCAAAAAATGGGGAAACATTTTTTTATGGAACCCGTACAAAATACTGGTTTTCAGTAAAAATTTTGACTTAAAAAAAATATGTTGGGGTCAAATGCTTGCTGGACAAAGGTTTTAGGGACTGTAGGGGCCCGTCCTAGACTTGCTCGAGTTTGCCGGTTGCCAGGAATTTGTTCCAGTCTTCCAGCATTTTCCCTTTTAGTACACGCGGAAATTTGTGCTGGCTACCAAGCTTTCCTTTTTGTGCCATGAACTGCAAAAACCTTTCTTCCGGCAATACCTCAATAAAAACTTCTTTTAATGCGCTGTTCCTTTCCACAGCGTAATCGTCATTTAAAGTGCATATTCTCTCATCAATTTTTCTGATCAGTTCGTCCGGATCGACATGATCATTACACGCCACATACCATTTATGTGCGAAAAGATTTTGATAGGGAAAACCTACCACGGTGAATTCAGGAATGCTGATATTCATTTCGTCACTCACCAGCTCAACAGCTTTGTTCATATTTTCTACACTCAGGTGTTCGCCAACCAGGCTCAGGAAGTGTCTTGTTCTGCCCGTAATCACAACCTCTGCTCTTTCCTTATCAACAAACCTGAGGGTGTCACCAAGTAAATACCGCCATGCGCCGGCATTGGTGCTAATCAGTAAGGCATAGTCTTTATTCTCTTCTACCTCGTGAATCATTAATGCCGTTGGGTTTTCCACCATTTTTCCATCGGCGTCAAAATTTTTATCATCAAATGGAACGAACTCCATATAAATATTGTTGTTGAGGATGAGTCTCATCCCCTTCGCGTTTTCACGATCCTTGTACCCGATGAATCCTTCGCTGGATAAATAATTTTCAATATAGACAATCGGCTTCCCGAGCAATTTTTCAAAACCTTTTTTATATGGCTCAAAGGCCACGCCGCCATGCACGAAAAATCCGAAGTTGGGCCATACGTCATGAATATTGTTTACGCCATGAGTTTCTATCACCATTTCCATGCACATCTGGCACCAGGCAGGTACGCCTACTATGTAACCTATGTCCCATTCTTTGGCATGTTCCGCGATCTCGTTTAATTTTTGGTTCCAATCTTTTATTGCAGCGATGCGTCCGCCCGGTCTATAAAAACTCTGAAACCAGAATGGTCTTTTTTTGGCTAAGATCCCACTTAGATCACCAGCGTACCATCCTGCCTTTCCTTTTTGGAAATCCGTAGATCCCCCAATCATGAGGAAACCTTTCGTCACAGCATTCCTGGGTAATTTTTCATAATTAAATAAACTAATGAGCTGCCGGAGGTAGTTAATAGTATTGCTGCGCAACAGATCCCTTGTTACAGGGATATATTTACTCGATGCTTCAGAGGTTCCCGAACTCAAGGCATAGTATTTTATTTTACCTGGCCACACGACGTCTGGAACACCGTCAAGCGTTTTCTTCCACCACCTTTCATAGATTTTATTGTAGTCATGCACAGGAACTAATTCCTGGAATGTGCGGCGAATGTCATTGCTAAATAAAACCTCATCGAATAGATAGCGTTGACCAAATTCGGTAAAGCGAGCTTTTCTAAGTAGCTTCTTAAGAGCGCGAAGTTGCTGCCTTTGAGGGTCGTTTTGCGGGATTCTTAATGCTGAAGCAATCGCTTTTGGCAATTTTATATCGATAATCGTCGCCATTCATTGATACTTATCATTAAAGTTAAGCAATTCAACTGTTCTTAGAAGATTCCTTAACAGTAAAGATTGCGAATATAAGTTAGCAATTGAAAGTTAAAAATCATGTCATGATTTTCTTTTGAACAGACTTCGTGCGCTCTCCGCCAAGAGATGGCCCAAATTTGGCGTATACATTAATATGAGCAATGCCAAGTTTCACATAGGCACATCAGGTTGGAGTTATAAAGATTGGGTCGAAATTTTTTACCCCAAAAATTTGAAATCGGCTGATTGGTTGTCGCACTATGCAAAAACGTTTGACTGTACAGAGATCAACTCGAGTTTCTATCGATTACCCCGAAGACAAACAGTGAACAATTGGATGAACAACGTTCCAAAAGAGTTTTTGTTTTGTCCAAAGATCAGTCGTTACCTCACTCACATAAAACGATTAAAAGATCCTGAA
This sequence comes from Bacteroidota bacterium, assembly GCA_005883855.1. Taxonomy (GTDB): domain Bacteria; phylum Bacteroidota; class Bacteroidia; order Chitinophagales; family Chitinophagaceae; genus VBAU01. Next base: position 898 of record VBAU01000124.1, on the reverse strand, counting down.
GAGCCATTACAACGTTTCTTTGGAGTGTTTGAGCCTATGCAAACCCAAATGGGACCGGTGCTGATTCAATTACCCAAAACAGTCGGCTTTGATGGTAATGTTGTTGAGCACTTTTATGCCCTGTTAAAGCAACAGTATGCCCAATATAAATTTGCAATTGAAGTTCGTCACGACTCTTGGATGACCGAGGATAGTTATGCGCTGATGTCAAAATATGATATTGCCTTTGTTATGTCCCATTCCGGCAATCACTTTCCCTATGCAGAGGTGGTAACGGCCAGGAATGTCTATTTCCGCTTTCATGGCCCGGGATCTTTGTACAATACCAAATACGATGAAAAGACAATGGAAAAGTATGCGCAGCTTTTTAAGAAATTGGCAGACGATGGTCATGAACTTTGGATTTTCTTTAATAATGATTGGTTCGGCTATGGGATTGAAAATGCACTGAGCTTGAGAAGGTATCTCGAGCGCCTCGCACGACAGGCTCCTGTTGACTCAGGCAATGAAAACTACCAAGTCCCCAGATGATTTCGGTCGAATCAATTCCAACCACTCTTCTATCGGGAAAACATTGCTCAATTACATCAAGGACCTTCACATCTTTATCACATCGGTAAGTGGGGACAACTACAACGTCATTAGCCACATAAAAATTAGCATATGAAGCCGGCAATCGCTGATCCTCATAAACAATTTCGTCAGGCATTGGAATCTCGATAATGTTTAGTTGCTTCCCATTAAGCAATCGCATTTCCTTTAGATCTTTTAAGTTTTTTTGCAGTAATGCATAATTCTCATCGCGCTTTTCTTCTTCTACAGCTGCAATTACAGTGTCTACATTCGCAAATCGCACCGTATCGTCTACGTGACCATCTGTGTCATCACCCACAATTCC
>VBAU01000123.1 GCA_005883855.1 Bacteroidota bacterium | reverse complement strand
TCACGCTGGTCAACGGGATCATTTAATTCACTGTAGGCATTCGCGATCTCTTTTCCATTTACAAGCAATTCAAATCGCTCAACCAGCCCGGGCTTGCTACGATGCTTTTTCGTGAGGGGACTCATCTCAACGGGGTAATCAATAATAAATGTCGGCTGCACAAAATGATCTTCGCACTTGTCTCCAAAAATTTCATCAATCATTTTGCCTTTGCCCATCGTATTGTCAACGTGCACGTGCAATTGCCTGCAAACATTTCGAACCTGGTTTTCGTCCATAGCTGAAATATCGTATCCGGTATATTCTTTAATCGCATCGTACATGCTAATTCGGCGATAAGGAGCCTTAAAGTCAATTTCTTTTCCCTCCACCATTACCTTAGTCGTGCCATTGACCGTTAACGCAGTTTTTTCGATTAGCTGTTCGGTGACCTCCATCATCCATAAATAATCTTTGTAAGCAACGTAAAATTCCAGCACGGTGAATTCAGGATTGTGAGTACGGTCCATTCCTTCATTCCGAAAATTGCGGCTAAACTCATACACCCAATCGAAGCCCCCAACTATCAAACGTTTTAGGTAGAGTTCATTGGCAATACGTAAGTACATTGGAATGTCCAATGCGTTGTGGTGGGTGGTAAAAGGCCTTGCGGAAGCGCCTCCTGGAATCGATTGCAAAACAGGTGTGTCAACTTCAAGCGCTCCACGCTCATTCAAAAAATCACGCATGGCATTGATCAACCTCGTCCGTTTGGTGAAAGTATCTTTAGCCTGTGGATTGATGATGAGGTCAGCATACCGCTGCCGATACTTAAATTCAGGATCCGTGACTGCGTCAAAAGTTTGGCCCTCGGCTTCCTTGACAATAGGTAACGGCTTTAAAGATTTTGTAAGAACGGTTAATTCTTTGACGTGCACAGAAGTTTCGCCGGTTTTAGTTATAAATACAAACCCCTTTACGCCGATGATATCGCTGATGTCTATCAGCTTTTTCCAAATCACATCATATAATCTTTTGTCTTCTCCGGGGCAGATATCATCCCGGCGTATGTATAATTGAATACGGCCGGTAGAATCCTGGAGCACGGCAAAGTTTGCTTTCCCCATGTCGCGAACACTCATGATGCGCCCTGCAAGACAAACGTCTGCGAACGCATCCTTTTTATCTTCTGTGAAGTTTTCTTTGATCGACGACGCATGGTTATTAACGGGGTACAGGGCTGCAGGGTAAGGGTCGATACCCATCATGATCATTTCTGCGAGCTTCTCTCTTCTGATTCCTTCCTGTTCGGATAGATGTGGTGATTGCATCAAAAAATTCTTTGAAGCGCAAAAGTAGCAATTGAGAAAGAGTAAAACAAAAAGCCGCGTCACGATTGACGCGGCCTTTGGCTGAGTTGTCATGACTATCTACTGCTTTACTAATTTGAAGGTTGATCTGTTGTTACCCTGTATCAATTCAACCATGTAAACTCCCGGAGCAAATCTTTCTCCAAAGCGATATTCTTTATTCGAAAGACCTTTTCCCGTGTATACCTCCTGGCCATTAATGTTGTAAACTTTCAATTGAACTGTTTCCTTGTTGTCCACGCTTGCCGGGCGAAGGGTGAAGTAATTGTTGGAGGGATTCGGCCATATTTTCGCCGCGGAAAGTGCGCTCCCTTCAGGAACAGTATTTTTTTCACTTTTAGTTATTGCCGCACCACACGGATGAAGTTGTACAAATGTGAGGTCCTTGTTGGCATTATCGAAAGCAGTTTTCAGACAATCCACGTATCCTCTTTCCGGATCCTTGCCGTCGACGGTTGTCTTATACGACAAATAAGAATTGGTGTACCATATCAGGTTGTATACGTTCATGAAATTCCCCCACCAAAAACAACCCGGGGTATAGATATATCTGTCGTAGCTTACGTAACCCAGCTCTATATTTAAATACATCGCCGCCAACTGTGCTGATAACATATAGTTCATATTTTTTGCGCTCGCCCCGAGTAACCACGTTTTTAGTTGAGAATAAGTGTAGGGATCGAAGTCCGTACCATCGGCATTTCTCAGACCCCAATAACGCAGCCACCACAAAGCATCTTCCAATTTTCCTGAGTTGTTTAATGCAGCTTCGCCATTTTTGCTAGCCCAGAATCCCATTCCTTTTGCTCCGCCAGCTCCGATACACACATTGCCAAAGTTTGCCGTGGCTCCCCTTCCAAACAAGTACACGGTTTGGGAATCCGCGATTGAAGCATAATAACCTGAAGGTACTTTTTCTCTTATCACATAAACCCCATCAGGAAGATTGGTAAATGCGGCCTTTCCATCGTTATCGGTCTTTTGCGTCCGAGTGATACCATTGCCAGTCAATGTAAACGCTACGCCGCCCATAGGTTCTTCGCCAGGATCAGGATAACCATTTACATTGGCATCGTAAAACTTGTCTACGCACACACCGTTGGTAATAACATTAGCATAACCATATCCAGAACAATTGTAAGATGAGAAGTTGAATGCGACTTTGGCCGGATAACAAAGATCCAAAGTGATGCCCGGACCGTTAGGCTCCCCGTATAGACCGTAATTTTGGTCCCATGAATTATTGAGCGTCCACTTGTATTCCCAGTGACCCAACTTCCGCTGATCGGATCATACGTCATCCGGGTATTGTTGCAGTCGGGCTGCCAATCGCCTGAGCACCCGAGCTCACTTTGAAAAGAACCAGCAACTACAACCGTATTAGGTTGGTCGGCATAGATTTGCGGATAGACGTTGTGATAACAATTAGAATGGTAATAAATGAATACCACTTTGGCAGGAGTGCAGAGATCAAGAGTAATGTTATCGCCATTTGGTATTCCATACAAACCATAATTTTCGTTCCAGGAATTGTTGATAGTGATTTTATATTCCCAGTGACCGGCAGGAATATGTAAAGTATCAACCCACGCTCCCAGGAGAGGATCATATGTCATTCGTGTGTTGTCGCAATCGGGCTGCCAATCACTTGAGCAACCTACCTCACTTTGAAAAGAGCCTGCAATGACGACGGTGTTCGGCTGCGCGTTCAAATTGCTTTCTGTTACAATATGGGTTATTGGATCATAGCTAAAATGAACTCGCGCAGATTGGCAAAGGTAAATGCTGTAATTGCCTCCGTTTGGAACGCCGCCATACCCAAAATTGTTGCCAGCCCAGTCGCCATTTAGTATCGTGCGATATTCATAATACCCCGGCGGAAGGTTGAAGTCATTTTCAAACTGACCTGTAGCCGCAGAGTAAATTAGTGCAGTGTTCAGACAACTGGCATCCCAGTCGCTGCTGCAGCCTAATTCATCTTGGAACGAACCTGTAAGGACAACTTGTGGTAAACAACTGGTAGAAAAACCGCTCGCGATAGGTGATGTTTCAACGAGGTGTGTTGCGGGATTGTAAGTAAATGTTATCAAAGTTTCTTGCGGCACGTATAGATTGATATTGGCACCGCCTCCGTTTTCTCCATAACTTATATCCCAGCTTCCATTAATAGCTACTTTGTATTGATGACAACCGGCGGGAATACTAAATGTACCGGTCCATAAACCTGTCGAGGAATTGAACGTAAGGGCCGTGTTGTCACAATCGGGCATCCAATCATCTGAGCATCCCAGTACCCTTTGAAATGTTCCGGGGATGACCACTTTGTTTTGCGCCGAAATGTGACCAGGAATCAAAATTGAAAAAAAAATTAGCGCTGCGAAAGACATTAGGTTCGTAATAATTTTTTTCATAACAACCTCCGTGATTTTAATTAAAAAATGTTGCGTGATTTAGAATGATGGCTAGCAGCGATGAGTTTTACACTATTTCTTTCATCGTGGCTCGTTTTATTGTATAAGAAAGTTTTTATAAACTAAGTTTTATGGAAACAGCCGGATACGATCTGTTGACTAAGCTCGCTCGTTGAATGGAGGGCGCATTTTCCATTTTAAATCCAGTTGACATGGATCTTGCCTTCTTTTTGTTTTTACCTGAAGCAATAAAAAATGGAATACTCCCCGCGGCGGCGAGAACGCCGGCGGTCGCGAGCAACGGTTCAAATTCGGATACTCCAATGACAGCCATTACTATTCCTCCACCTAGTAAGACCCATGCAGCTGTTTTTTGAATTTTACCCTTTCGCAAGTAGTCTGTCTTCGAGATCGATTTTAAACTATCTGATTGCTGAGAAAAGCAATTCATCTTCGCAATAGTTAGCAGTATGACAAACGCAATGATCTTTTTCATGATGGCTTCTTTTATAGTATTAAAAATTTATGGCGACCGATGTTGCGGGTGCAATTTTTTCGCAAAGCTTCCATGGCACATTATCCTTCATCATGCAAAAGCGGGTAACATGTGCGGTTCCTTTATTGCTTTGTAAGGGTAATTTTCAATTTATCACCAGCGGTCATAACATCAGTTTCAACAAGGACCAATTTTTTGCAATCAAAGCTTTCGATTGTTGTAGGTTCACCATCTATAGACATGGTATTTCCCGAAAGTGACCAGGCGCCATTATCATCTCCGGAAGGAGAGCACACCACGCCGGCATCCTTTAGCGTCCAGTTCCCGTTGCTGTTAAATGTTAGCATGTCATCCCTTTCGCAGGCATCAGAGAAGATGATGTTGAAATAATCCACCTCCGGCGATGACATACTCGCTTTATAGGTATAAGCGGTTATCTTATATGACCCTGAAATAGAGGCTACATCAGAGGTACAGGTAGAATTTTTGTCCTCGTTTTTTTTACAGGAAAAAAATGAGAATGTGATTAATAAAATGATCGTTGAAATTTTCATGATTAACAATTTTAACAGCTGATCTGATTGTTCAGGATTTACTTTTCTTTATACGGCCCATTTTGCCGATGATCAATTTCACTTGAAGACCAATGGGTGATTGAATAGAATTAATATTTGCATAAACGCCGGCGCCTATCCCCATAAATGAGGCAAAGGCCCAATCAATATCAGCCTGCATCATTGCTCCTACTGTCGACTTATTTTCTTTGGTTGTTGTATAGTTTGAGGAAGTTGATGCAGCAATGATTATATTACTGCTCACCTGCTGGGTCCTTTCGTAATTCACTTTTTCCCCTTTCACATAAGAAAGACCTCCTTCGGCTGTGGCCCATATATTTTTACCCACGCTAAAATACCTGCCGGCCGTAAGGCTAACAATGCTCATGTCAACAGTTTCTTCACCTGTGTAAGGAATGAAAAGAACATATCCTGTTTCAGGTTTGTAATCAGACGGCTCATTTTTGGGAGTCATTTCTTGTATGCCGTTGAGTGATAATGTCATGCTCCATTTGTTTTTGAATATTGCTTTTAAGCCGACCTCAGAATTAAACCCTTTGAATGTGCCGGGCCCTATTCCTCCCTCGAGATAAATCTTAGTCAATTGCATAGCAGTTTGTCCGGTGACTTGTAATAATGATGCGCATAAAAGCGTCACCAAACTGAAAGAGAGACCAATTTTCTTTAGTTGCTGTTTCATGATAATCGTTAGAGGTTTCTTAATAGATTAAAACTACGTTTCGGTCTAGGCGTTTCATAACTGAATTTTGCGGTTGGCTTTTTTCATTTCGCGTTTTTTACCAAAAGCGCTTGAGGGCGATCGTGTGTCTAAGGAAAATCTGTTCAATTCACCACAGCGGGCCAACCAGTCGCATATTTTGCAAAAAAACAATCATCTTTCTTTGATATCCGCAAACGTAGGTGCCCACACGTGTCAGGATAACCACCATCACGCCTAGATCCATCTCCATCCTCGGCTTTTCAGCTTAAAAAGGTTTCTCCCAAAAAATCTTTGAGGATAAAATTCGCCTTGCACTACTTCGGCTGACTTATTTATTAGTCGAATCCTTTTGCACGACCTGACATAAATTGCAGTAGTTATGGCCCAATTGAATCGGTAAAAAAAAATCTCTGTGATCTTTTGTTAATGATTAATTATCCTAGAGGATAAAGGAGTCGTAACAGGAGAGGATGGTTATCCAATATAATTCTGTTTTTTTTCTTTTTGTTGTTTTTTGAAAAATTGCTTTCTTATTTGATTTGAATTAACATTTCAGTTTCCTTTTCCAATACTCGTGTTGAATCAAGTTCTATTTGTTTTATCAATGCTGTCTGGTTACTGATCTTTTTATAGGGTTTAACAAGTCGGCGAAACAATTTTGAAAAGTCATAATTGGCACGTTGGGAAATGTGAAGCACTCTTCGTCCACTTGCAATTTGCCAAGACTCTAAGGTTATACATCTTCCTTCTATGAGGTATACTCGAATTTTTTTCAATCTGAGATCACCTCAATCGAAGCCTGTACGACAGAGAAGCTCTAAAATAGAAGTTGTCATTTTTATAATCGGTTTTCAGGTGAACCTCATCGCCCTTAAAGCCATAGCGGTATCGGCGAAGTATAGTGTAGCCGGTCTCGCCCGTAACCACGATTCTTTTGGCGAGGTACCAGTCCGCGAACATTCCTAATTGATTATCGTCGATCCTTAGATAATTTTTCCCCGAGCAATCCCCGCTGGCGCAGGGATCTATCGTTTGAAGGCGATACGAGTTGGTAAGTGCCCTAAATGTCCCTCCGTAAAAAAAATTTTGATTGACCTTGTGCTCGAACCACAAACTGCCTGGCAGTACTCCAAATAAAACGTCCCTAGGATTTATTTGCCAATCAATGCCGATCAGTGGTACAAAGAAATTTCCGAAAAACTCTTTATTGTAATAGACACCAAGCTTTATGGAAGTAGATTGATCCTTCTTCCATGTTGCCAAAAGCGCCCCTGTACTGCCAGTCATCCTGCACATCTTTTTCAGCCTCTTTATTGCGACGTACAATGAAGCTTGTCAGAAGGTTCCAGCTGGGAATGAGATCTTTTTTCAAAAAACCGACGAACAAGCCCTGGCTCACGACATGGAAATCGTTGGCCGAAACTTCGCCCTGATTGTGCTCAAAAAACGGGTTGATGATAAACGCGTCACCACCTTTTTTTAGTTCAATAGGAAGTGTGACGTTGATATTAAAGAATTGGGAACTTAATGGATTCTCTTTTTTCCCCAAACC
>VBAU01000021.1:5787-10099 GCA_005883855.1 Bacteroidota bacterium | reverse complement strand
ACTCCTTCCTTTAACTCAAACGCAGGTTTCGTTATGTAAATATCGCCGAGCAGCGTTTTTGATTTTAGCACCGCGACGGGCATTACATAGTTTGCAAATAAAAAAGCGAGGAAACATAAAAACAGAGAGACGATGAATAACGGGCGCATAAATCGCAACAAAGAGATACCGGCGGACTTAATGGCCACCAATTCGAAACTCTCACTAAGATTTCCAAAAGTCATCAGCGAGGAAAGCAGTACAGCGAGGGGAAGTGCCAAGGGGACAAGGGCTGCCATTTGATACCAGGTAAATTCCAGGATGATCCCTGTACTTAGTCCTTTTCCGACAAAATCATCGATCCACAACCAGAAAAACTGCATGACAAGTACCAGCAGCGTGATGAAGAACGTGGCCACAAAGGGACCAACGAATGCCTTTACAATTAATATGTCAAGCTTTTTGATCAAGCCGCCGTATTTTTAAACCTGCCGATTCGAATTTCTTCAAAATGTCAATTCAAACAAAAATACAGCTTTCACAAGTTGAGATGGAATTGTTGAACGACTCGAAATGGATTTTAACAAAGAACGCAATTGTAAAAAAAGCTCAGCGATTGTTCGAAGCGGTCCAGCAAAATATCGTTGATTACGTCAACGCCCAACCAGGCATTTTTCCACGAGAAGTACTGGACAGCTCAGCAAAAATCTCAAAGGGCGAAAATTACCTTGGGCTTCCCTGGTTGATGCTTGATTATCCGCGCCACTTTAAAAAAGGAAACATTTTTGCCATCCGAACGATGTTCTGGTGGGCAAACTTCTTTAGTACGACACTGCATCTTTCGGGAACCTACTCGCGGCAATTTGGCCACACTATTATTAATAAATATGACGACCTGGTAAAAAATGAATTTTTTATTTGTGTGCATGACGATCAGTGGCATCATCACCTGGAAAAGGAGAACTATGTACCAATAAAAGAACTTTCAAAAACTGATTTTACAAGGCAGGTTACCAATGCAACATTCATAAAGATTGCACAGAAACTAGACTTGTCGGAGTGGGACACCGCCATCGGGCGGTTGACAGAAAATTTTACAAGAATAAGTCAATGGTTTGATTAATTGCTTCCAATGCGATGAAAGAGGTCCTTTACCTGGTAATCCCACAACATGCTTTGATCTTTCAATTCCTTTTTTTCAGCAAAATCTTTCACTACGAGAATAGTCTGGTTTGTTATTTCTGATTTTTCAATGCTGAATTCAAAAAATTCTTCCTCGGGAGCATCAAGCCAGCGAAAACGTATGAACTTTTCTTCCTGGCTTTCCAGTACTTCAGCTTTTTGAGAAGAACCATTCCATGAGAAGTAAAAAACATTATCGCGCTCATCCACTCTATCGGCGAACCATTCCTGCAGGCCTGCAGGTGTAGAAAGGAATTCGTACAGTATGCTGGGTGAACATCTAACCGGGTACTCAAGCGTATACAATTGTTTGCTCATCTTCGTCTTTTAGATCAATCAATGCAAGTATAATTAATTATTCCAAGCACCAAAGTTTTTTCCCGTTTATTTTTTCTCCTCCATGAACCTCATATACTAAAACTTTGCAAAGAGCGTTTTAATGATGCCGGAAATATATTTGGGACGTATTGTTAATTCAGCTAATTTGCTTTGACGTTCAACATTTTCTGGTGGACGACGGACATTGTGATGGGATTTTTTTTGGGACAACGATAACCGAACTAACATAATTCTTAAACCCTAAAAATACCCATTTTTAAAACCAACCTATGAGTATGCGACAGTTGAAGATCACGAAGTCGATTACGAATCGTGAATCTCAAAGTCTTGAAAAGTACCTTCAGGAGATCGGCAAAGTCGAACTTATTACCCCCGAAGAAGAAGTCAAGTTAGCCCGTTTAATTAAGCAAGGAGATCAGAAAGCTTTGGATCGTTTAACCAAGGCCAACCTTCGTTTTGTTGTGTCTGTTGCAAAGCAGTACCAAAACCAAGGACTCTCTCTTCCTGACCTGATTAACGAAGGCAACCTTGGGTTGATCAAAGCAGCTCAACGTTTCGATGAGACCAGGGGATTCAAATTTATTTCCTATGCAGTGTGGTGGATCAGGCAAAGCATTTTGCAGGCATTGGCCGAGCAATCACGCATTGTTCGCCTTCCCTTGAACAAGGTTGGTCTTACCAATCGCATTCAAAAAGCCTATTCGCAATTGGAGCAGGAATATGAAAGAGAACCATCAGCTGAAGAATTAGCAACGTTGCTGGAAATGGATATCGAAGAAGTCTCTGCGACGTTGGGAATATCGGCCCGGCACGTAAGTGTCGACACTCCTCTTGCTGAAGGTGAAGATAACACGCTCCTGGATGTGCTCGAAAATCCAAATGCTGTAATGGCAGACATGGAACTGGATCACACTGAGTCTTTGAAAGTTGAAATTGAAAGATCATTGAAAACACTCACGGAACGGCAAAAAGAAGTAATCTGCTATTTCTTCGGTATCGGTGTGGATCATCCCATGAGTCTTGAAGATATTGGCGAAAAATTCAGTTTGACTCGTGAGCGAGTACGCCAGATCAAGGATAAGGCGATCACCAAATTGAGAACAGTCAACCGTTGTAAACTTCTAAGAACCTACCTCGGAGGGTAAAACGATTCAAAATTTAAAAATCATTCCACTGAGATAATTCTACTTTCCTCTTCCTATTTTTGCAAGACTGATTAAAGTGAACTTTAATGTTCACTTTTTTATTTGCGGATTATTGCGATTAGTTGGATTGCGCGGAAGTGATTTGAATAGGAACAATTGTCAAACTCCGTGACCCTTTGTAATCTCCGGGGCTCCGTGGTGGAAATTAACCACGGTGACACGGAGTGCATGGAGAAACATGGAGATTTGCCTAGGGCACGTTTTGAAACTCCATTTTGGGCATGGAAAAAGATTTATCAAATTACCCGCGAAATCATAACAATTCACGAAATCCGTGATGATCATGAAATCATACTTAAATCTACGAAACCCATGATATATGTTCGAGTCACTGAGTGATAAGTTAGAATCAGCCTTTAAGAATTTAAAGGGCCAGGGAAGGATCACTGAGCTGAATATTGCATCCACCCTAAAAGAAATCCGCCGCGCGTTAGTCGACGCAGACGTGAATTATAAGATTGCCAAAGAATTTACTGACAAGGTAAAGGATAAGGCAACGGGCGAAAAAGTGATCAACGCCATCAGTCCTGGTCAATTGATGACAAAAATTGTCAAGGATGAATTGGCAGAATTGATGGGTGGCCAGGAAAGCAGCTTTAACGCGAAAGGAAATCCGGCTGTCATTCTCATCGCAGGTCTCCAGGGTAGTGGTAAAACGACCTTCAGCGCGAAACTTGCTAACTATCTAAAAACAAAAAGGGGTCTTTCTCCCATGCTTGTAGCCGCAGATGTTTATCGTCCCGCCGCAATTGAGCAATTAAGAGTATTGGGAGAACAAACTGACGTGGATGTTTATCTTGAGGAAGAAAATAAAAATCCTGTTTCAATTGTACAAAACGCCATAAAGGAAGCAAAGGGCAAAAACAAAAATGTTGTCATCATTGATACGGCAGGTCGTTTAGCCGTTGACGAAACAATGATGACAGAAGTAGCCAACATTAAGAATACGGTCAATCCCAATGAGATTTTATTTGTCGTTGACAGCATGACGGGACAAGATGCCGTGAACACAGCGAAAGCTTTTAATGACAGGTTGGATTTTTCAGGTGTCGTTCTCACCAAACTAGATGGTGACACAAGAGGTGGTGCAGCGCTCTCAATCAAGTACACTGTAAACAAGCCCATCAAATTCATCAGCAGTGGTGAAAAGATGGATACGCTGGACGTGTTTTATCCTGAACGCATGGCCCAGCGAATTTTGGGAATGGGCGATATTACTTCGTTAGTTGAAAAAGCCCAGGAGCAGTTCGATGAAGAGCAAGCAAAGAAACTCGAAAAAAAGATCCGTAGAAATAAATTTGATTTTGCAGACTTCAAAGCCCAGCTGGAACAAATCAAGCGAATGGGCAACATAAAAGATCTTTTGGGAATGATCCCTGGAGTTGGAAAATCAATCAAGGATATTGACATTAGCGACGATGCATTTAAAGGAATTGAGGCGATGATCAACTCGATGACGCCACAGGAAAGAGCGGATCCGGATCTCATTGATTCGAGTCGTCGCAGGCGCATTGCGAAGGGATGCGGAAAGGATATCACCGAAGTAAATGCCTTTATGAAACAGTTTGAGCAAATGCGTGAAATGATGAAGAACATGAACAAGATGA
>VBAU01000021.1:1647-5763 GCA_005883855.1 Bacteroidota bacterium | reverse complement strand
GATGATAGTTTCATAGATGATAGATGACAATTGTTTGTAGGTGTTTTTAACTTCAGTTATCATCTATCATCTATCATCTAAGCGATATGATCTCGTCACTCGACAATTACCACAACATTTTCTTTATAGGCATTGCCGGCTCCGGCATGAGCGCTTTGGCTCAATACCTTGCAGGAATCGGAAAAAATATCAGCGGATCCGACCGTTTTTTTGTGGCCGGTCAGCCGAACGAAACAAAAGACAAATTGCTCGCTCAGAAAATACAATGCTTTTCACAGGACGGAAGTGGTATCGACTCTGATACTGATTTGATCATCGCATCCACCGCGGTGGAAGAAACCAATGTGGAAATTCAAAAGGCAAGGAACCTGAACATCCCGATCCTTTTTCGTTCTCAATTGCTCACTGTCATTAGCGATACCAAAAGAACTATTGCGGTGGGCGGCACATCGGGGAAGTCAACGACCACGGCTATTTTGTTTGATATTCTCGAATATGGAGGATTTGAACCAAGCATTGTCAGTGGTGCAGGTTTAGTAAGATTACAAAAACAGGGCAAGATTGGGAATGCTTACGTAGGCAAAGGCGAATGGCTGGTCATCGAAGCGGATGAATCGGATGGTTCCATTGTCAGCTATCATCCTGAGGTTGGTTTATTGCTCAATATTGACAAGGACCATAAAGAAATTGATGAACTAAAAAGCATTTTTCAAACATTCAAAGAGCATACAAAAAAATTATTTGTTGTTAACGCCTCTAATCCTTTGACCGCGCCTTTTTCTCAAGACCGAAGTCACGACTTCTCTTCGTCCCATGCGAATGCCGGGTATAACGCAACTGATTTTTCGCAGGACGGTTTTGAAATCCGTTTTAAAATAAATGGGGTTAGCTTTTCCATGAATGCCATAGGTAAGCACAATATGGAAAATGCTTTGGCAGCAACTGCAGTAGCCAATCAATTAGGGATCGATTTAAAAACTTGTTCGGATGCCGTGAAAAATTATGAAGGGATCTATCGCCGCAACCAGGTGCTGGGACGCAAGAATGGAATTTGGGTAATTGACGATTACGCTCACAATCCCGCGAAAGTAGCTGCGGCCATTCGATCCGTACAACCCCTGGCCAACAAAGTTGTGGCCTGGTTTCAACCACACGGATACGGGCCTACAAGATTTCTTCGGAGTGATTTTGTAAAAGAAATTTCAGACTCGTTGAGGGCGCAGGATGAAATGTGGATGAGTGAAATCTTTTATGCCGGCGGTACCACCACCAAAAATATCAGCGCCGCTGATCTTGTAAATGATATCAAAGCCTGCGGAAGTAATGCCTATTTTGTGGAAGACCGAAATAACCTGGTCAAAGAAATTAAACCACATCTCACGAACGATTCCGCAATTATTTTAATGGGCGCACGAGATCCGAGCCTTGATGAATTCGCAAAAAAGTTTTTTGAACAATTATAATGATACTTCTATGAGAAACTACGTGTTGAAATGATTAACCACATAGACATAGAAGCACATAGGTAGACAACCAAATGAATAATACCTTTTCAATATTATCAGACATCATCAAAAACCGGCGGAGCATAAAGCCGGCAAAAATGAATGGTAAAAAAATTCCGGATGACCAGGTAAAAGAAATATTGCAACTGGCGAACTGGGCTCCTACACATGGGCGTACTGAACCGTGGAGATTTATTGTTTATTCGGATGAAAAGGTGAAAGAGTTTTGCTACCAACATGCAGAACTTTACAAAGCCAACACTCCTCCGGAAAAATTTGACCAGTCAAACTATGACAAGCAATTGCACAATGGCGATCTTGCCTCGCACATCATCATTGCGGTTATGCAAAGAGGCAGCCTGCCCAAAATCCCGGCATTAGAAGAGATCGTTGCGACAGCAATTGCGATTCAAAATATTCTGTTAGGCGCAACGGCAGCAGGTATTACCAGTTTTCTAAGCACGAGCGGAATGACCCATCATCCAGCGATGAAAAATTTTCTTCACCTCAAGCAAGAAGATGTCGTAATGGGGATTTTATATCTCGGCTATTCGGATGAGAAAATGGAAGGCAAAAGGCAAACAGGGATAGAAGAAAAAGTAATTTGGAAATAATCCTGACCGTCCGTGGCCCCGCGCAAAATTTGGCGAAAGGAAGGCTGACGAGTAGAATTACGGGACCTTGAATGGAGCGTCGCAACGGAAGTCCAATCAAGGGTTTGCCGCCTGTCCCACAAAAATTCCTTCCGTCCTTCGGGATATTAAAACAAAAGCTGCTGTGATAAAAAATATGTTGGTTTTTAGGCTCCAGACCTTATTTTTGTCCTAAGAGCAAATTTTATTTTTTAACCGCATTTAAATTTCTATTTAAGATGCCAGTAAAGATCAGACTCCAGAGACATGGGTCAAAGAAACGGCCATTTTACTTCATAGTAGTGGCCGATGCCCGCAGCCCCCGCGATGGCAAATTCATTCAAAAACTTGGTACCTACAACCCGCTGACAGTTCCTGCCACCATACAGGTTGACAGGCAGCGAGCCCTCGAGTGGTTGCACAAAGGTGCACAGCCAACGGATACGGTTCGCCGGATATTGTCATACAAAGGTGTTTTGTACCTGAAACATTTGCTGCGCGGTGTGACGCTGGGATTGTTCGATGAAGCAACAGCCATGGAAAAATTCACTAAATGGAGCACCGAACACGATGCCCAGATCAGGAAACGCCAGGAGGATGCTCAAAGAAACAGACGTCCACGCAGACCTATGCCCGGCCGCAGACCAGAAAGAAAAGCTGAGAGCGGCAGCGAAGGTTAACCTGGGCCCTTATCCCAAAAAGGTATTTAAGGTGATGCTCAAGCATCACCTTTTGTTTTATCAAGCCCCCTCCACTAAAGGGGAATTAGCAAGCATCACTTTTTTTAATTAATCTTTTGTTTGGAATTTTTGAAAAAAAATTTTTGTGCCGAGCTGTATTGATTCTATTGAGCGTCTCTTGCGTCGCCCTCTTGTACTTTCTGATGCCAATTCAACAATAAAGAACTGTTCTTTGCTCATCAAGTTTTCTAAAACTCCCCTTCAGGGGATGGGGGCATTATGACTGAATATTTTAAACTAGGAAAATTTGTTGCCGTTTATGGATTAACAGGAGAGCTTGTGCTGAAACACGAGCTGCGCAAAAAGACTTCCTTAAAAGGTTTAAAGAACGTTTTCATTGAACAAGCAAAGAATTCATTTCTTCCGTGGTTTATCGAGTCAACCAAAATAAAAAATGATGAAGAGGTGTACATGAAATTGGGGGGCGTCAATACAAGAGAAGACGCCTTAAGAAAGAGGTTTGGTTAACCGAGGTTGATTTTAAGAATCATGCCGCAAAGTCCGCCCCGGCAAATCTGCTTGGATACACGATCATTAGTGAAGAAAGATCTCTTGGAGAAATTGTCGAAGTAATTGAACAGCCTCATCAAATGCTTTGCAAAATTGAGATCAACCAAAAGGAGGTTCTCATTCCATTGAATGAGGACACGCTAAAAAAAATTGACCACAAAAATAAAAAGGTAACGGTCACTCTGCCGGAAGGGTTGCTTGCTATCTACCTGGGCTGATGCGAATGATGAAGAATTTTATATAGTCACCAGAAAGACCGGCGTCCGCGTAATCTATAAAAATCCAGTAATTCGCGATCACACGTTTGTGTGGAAGCTAATTGAATAAAGAATCGCAGATCCTGCCAGGTAGCTGAGCATGTTAGCTATTAAAGTTGCCTTTATAATTTTTTTTATCGGGTACCGCTGCCGTAGCTCAACCACCATCCGCCATTTATGGCAATCGACATCATTATTCCAATCACACCGCTGATAACATTTACCAGGCTCGTCACCATAAATATTCGTTTATCAAAGAATTTCGGAATCAACACACGGGTCATGGCGAAGCATTCTATACCTATGACAAATGCCATAAAGAGCCAGCCCAGCGGCATAAATGCAAAAATTCCAAAGCTAACGTCGAGTAAGATCATTAACGACTGTTGCGCGTTTTAACGTTTTATCATTTTGGCCCCTTGAGAAAATCGGCCATTAGTTTCATTCTATAATAAAGATTGCTCAGCATGAG